>DATHWT010000198.1:0-12527 GCA_035460345.1 Methylophilus sp.
GCGCATCCTGGTATTGCGCTTGTTGCTTGCTACCGGCATCTATCCGGTAATCCACTCCAAAGCGCTTCAATGGCACGCCCAATGCTGCCGCATGGTTAAGCAGTGAGACTGGAGGCTGCGCATCGCCGCAAATCGCAATCTGCTCTTTGCGATAAATCCCGGCTTTTTCGTGCCCGATCAGTTCACGGGTATCACCCAGGAACTCCATATGATCGAGATCGACATTGGTGACAATCGCGCAATCAGCATCTACGATATTGACGGCATCCAGGCGGCCACCTAACCCTACTTCGAGAATCACGACATCCAGCGGCTGTTGCTCAAACGCCCATAACGCCGCCAGCGTTCCCATCTCAAAATAAGTTAAGGCGATTTCCTCACGCGCAAACTCGACGGCGGCGAATGCGGCACATAAAACATCATCACTGATCAATGCGCCATTCAAGCGGACACGTTCCTGGTACTGCACCAAATGTGGTGAGGTGTAGCAGCCAACGCGGTAGCCTGCTGTGGCATAAATACGCTCCAGCATGGCGCAGGTCGAGCCTTTACCATTGGTGCCACCCACGGTGATCACAGTAAAAGGGAATTCAAGCTGGAGACGCGCTGCCACTGCCTGCACTCGCGACAATCCCATCTCTATCGATTTGGGATGTAATGATTCAATGTAGCTAAGCCAAGCCTCGACTGTGACAGGCAGCTCGGGCAAGGGAGACGACATCAGGCAACTTTAGAAATATTCAGGAAACTGGCTAACAACTGGCTTAACTTCGCGCGCATTTCACGGCGGTCAACAATCATGTCAATCGCGCCATGCGTCAACAGGAACTCGGCACGCTGGAAGCCTTCCGGCAAGGTTTCACGCACGGTCTGCTCAATCACGCGCGGGCCAGCAAACCCAATCAGCGCATTCGGTTCTGCAACGATCACATCGCCCAGCATGGCAAAGCTGGCAGACACGCCACCCATGGTTGGATCAGTCAATACAGAGATATACGGCAAACCTGCTTCAGATAATTTAGTCAATGCGGCACTGGTTTTAGCCATTTGCATCAATGACAGCAATCCTTCCTGCATACGTGCACCGCCGCTGGCAGACACGCAGATAAAAGCACTCTTGTGCTCAATCGCGGCTTGCACACCACGCACAAAACGCTCACCCACCACAGAGCCCATGGAACCGCCCATAAACTTGAATTCAAATGCAGCGACAACCACAGGCACGCGCTCAACGGTTCCGCGCATAACGATCAGGGCATCCTTTTCTTTTACATCCCGCTGCGCTGTGCGCATACGTTCTGCGTAAGTCTTGCTATCCTTGAATTTCAAGGCATCCACCGGTGTCACGTCAGCGCCGATTTCAACACGGCTTTCCGGATCCAGGAACACATTCAGGCGCGCGCGAGCCCCCAGTCTGTGATGATGCCCGCACTGCGGACACACCTCTAGGTTAGCGTCCAGATCGGTACGATAAAGTACGGTCTGGCAGGCATCACATTTATGCCAGAGTCCTTCCGGCATATTTCTACGCTCGCCACTGACCGCACGTTTGATTTTTTGAGGGATTTTATCTAACCAGCTCATAGTTTCTCCTGCTTGTTTCGTGTGATGACTCTAAACCGAGTCAATCGCAGTACGCAAATCTTTCATCAAAGCCTGCACATTAGGAATCAGGTTGCTCGCATCTGACTGCTCTATGGCAAGTACCATTCGGCTACCCACCACCACTGCATCGGCAATGACAGATACTTCACGCGCCGTCGCCGCATCTTTTACGCCAAAACCCACACCAATTGGCAATGCGGTGCTCTGACGGATTTCAGCCACGCGTTTTTTCACTTCGACTATATCCAGGTTACCCGCACCTGTCACGCCTTTGAGAGAGACATAATAAAGAAAGCCAGTTGCCTGCTTCACAATCAACTCTGTACGCGCTGGCTCTGTGGTTGGGGATAACAGGAAAATACTGTCGATATCCGCTTGTGCCAGTTGCTGATTGAACTCTTCACACTCTTCCGGCGGATAATCCACTGTTAACACGCCATCCACACCGGCATCTTTAGCCAGTTCAACAAATTGTGCCGCGCCCATGGCTTCAATCGGGTTTGCGTAACCCATCAACACAATGGGTGTTTTCTGGTTGGTTTCACGAAAGTCCTTGACCATCGCCAGTACTTTACGCAATCCCATCTTGTGTACCAGGGCACGTTCACTGGCACGCTGAATCACCGGACCATCGGCCATCGGGTCAGAAAAAGGCACGCCCAGTTCAATCACATCGGCACCGGAAGCTACCAGCGCATGTAGTAAAGGCACTGTCTGCTGGGGATGTGGATCGCCAGCAGTGATGTAAGGAATCAGCGCTTTTTTACCTTGCGCTTTGAGTTCAGCAAAAACAGATTGGATGCGAGACATAGCAAAGAATTCTTTTTTTAATAGATGAGGCTACAGTGTGATATTGGATAGTTTCGCAACGGTATTAATGTCTTTGTCACCCCGACCGGACAGATTTACCAAGACAGCCTGATCTGGTGACATGGTTTTAGCTAACTTCTCTGCATAGGCCAGTGCATGACTGGACTCCATAGCTGGAATAATGCCTTCTGTACGGCATAGCTGATGAAAAGCATTCATCGCTTCATCATCGGTAATCGCCACATACTCCGCACGTTTGATATCCTTCAACCATGCATGCTCAGGGCCCACACCAGGATAATCCAGGCCAGCAGAAATAGAGTGGGTTTCTACGATATTGCCATCTTCGTCTTGCATCAGGTAAGTACGGTTGCCGTGCAATACGCCAATTGGACTGTTAGCCGTCAATGGTGCAGCATGGCTCCCGGTTTCAAGACCATGGCCTGCGGCTTCCACGCCAATCAGGCGCACACCGTCTACGTTAATATACGGATAAAAAATCCCCATGGCATTGGAACCACCGCCAACACAGGCAACCACCGCATCTGGCTGACGGCCTATCATTTCCTGCATTTGCTGCTTGGCTTCAATGCCGATCACCGCCTGGAAATCACGTACCATCATCGGGTAAGGATGTGGACCAGCGACAGTGCCTATAATGTAAAACGTATCGGAGATATTGGTGACCCAGTCGCGCATCGCTTCATTCAATGCATCTTTCAGGGTTTTAGATCCACTTTCAACCGGAATCACGGTCGCACCCAGCAACTTCATGCGGAATACATTTGGCGCCTGGCGTTTGACATCCTCAGCACCCATATACACCACGCACTCCAGGCCCAGTCTGGCTGCAATCGTAGCAGTGGCAACACCGTGCTGGCCAGCGCCGGTTTCAGCGATCACACGTGGCTTACCCATGCGTTTGGCCAGCAATGCCTGGCCAATTGTATTGTTGATTTTGTGCGCGCCGGTATGGTTTAAATCCTCGCGCTTGAGGTAAATCTGTGCACCGCCAACCTTATCGGATAAACGTTTGGCGTGATAAATCGGGCTGGGACGGCCAACAAAATGCTTGAGATCGTAAGCATATTCAGCCAGAAACTCAGGATCGTGACGGTACTTCTCGTACATCACCCTTAACTCTTCCAGGGCTTCTACCAGGGTTTCTGCAACAAACACTCCGCCAAATGGACCAAAATGGCCCCGCTCGTCTGGCATGTCATACACTTGCATGCGCTACTCCGTATATCATTCTGTTATTCAAACCGCCCTATTGCGAACCGCATCCTGCTGCATCACCAATTGCATGAATGCTGTTATTTTTTCCTGGGATTTAATCCCTTTTTGCGCTTCAACCCCGCCACTTACATCCACGGCATAGGGCTGAACCTGTTGTAACGCCTGCGTGACATTGTCAGGATTTAATCCACCGGCCAGAATCATCGGCTTTTGCAACCCTGCTGGAATCAAGGTCCAGTCAAATACCTGTCCGGTACCACCGACTGCTTTTTCTGAAAAAGTATCCAGCAGCAAGGCGGAAGCCGACGCAAAATCAAGCTCGCATTGTATCAAATTTAGTTCCGGTTTAACGCGGATTGCCTTGTAATATGGCAGATTAAATTTCTCGCAATAGTCCGCTGCCTCGTCTCCGTGAAACTGCAGGCAATCAATAGAACTTGCTGCCATCACCTGCTGCACTTCTGTAACAGAAGCATTCACAAACAAGCCGACTTTGCTGATATAGGGCGGCAAGGTTTTGATGATGGCCTGCGCCTGGGCTGCAGTCACGGCGCGCGGACTCGGTGCATAAAACACAAAGCCCAGTGCATCTGCACCTGCATCGATGGCGGCCCATGCATCCTGTTGCCGCGTAATGCCACAAATTTTAATCCTGGTTCTTTTCATCTGTTTCATCATTTCATTTAATCCCAGGCGGCTTCGCATAGCGGTAACTGCCAGGCTGCATCATAAGTCACGCCGGTAAAGTACAAGCCGTCAGGCATAAAGGTCGGCGGCGAAAGCGCCCTATCCTTATTTTTCAGCAATGCGCCAAAGGCGGATATGTCCAGCTTGCCTTGTCCTACATAGACCAATGCGCCCACCACATTGCGGATCTGGTGTTGCAGAAAGGCATTAGCCTGGAAGCTGAAAACAATATACTGGCCTTGCTGTTTGACCTCGGCCCGGTGCATGGTGCGTATGGGAGAACTTGCCTGGCACTCACTGGCGCGAAACGCGCTGAAATCATGCTCCCCCAATAACAACCTGGCCGCTTGCTGCATAGGCGCAATATCCAGAGATCTATGGTACCAGCCCACACGCCCGTGCTGACTGGCTGGTGCCACGGCATGGTTATAAAGCACATACTGGTAACTGCGTGCCCTGGCGCTAAACCTGGCATGAAATTCATCAGCCACTTCACATGCCCAGCGCACCCGCACCCATGGCGGCAGGTGTGCATTAGTGCCGCGCACCCAGGCAGTGTGCGGGCGCATTACCGTCGTCTCAAAATGGGCCACCTGCATCAGTGCATGCACACCAGAATCGGTACGTCCTGCGGCATGCATCCTTACTTTTTCACCAGCCACCATCGCGATGGCATGTTCAACTGCATCCTGAACACCACGGCCATTCGGCTGGCTTTGCCACCCCTGAAAATAAGCACCATGATATTCAATGCCAATCGCAATTTTCATGGCGCATAGTATAAGGGCTGTCTGGCATAACACCTAATCCCGGCCAGCGTTAACTGTGCAACTTTTTTTAAAAAAGCTGATAAAAGTTGACTGCGGTATTTAGCCATATGAGCGGCGTACGCCAGATTAATTCCTTGGGTAATTTATTTAGCAGCAATTATTTTTTATAAAGAAAAAGGCCGGTTACCCGGCCTTTTTCTTTATGCAACTTTCGCAAGCAGTTCGCTGGCACGCTGTCGCTGTCGATCGCCGCCTTCGCTAAGCACTTCTTCAATCAGTTCTTTTGCGCCTATCATATCTTCCATATCAATATAGGCCTGGATCAAATCCAGTTTGGTATTCACTTCTTCCGGCTCGCCATCAAACTCTGCAAGGCTTTCCTCTGGCCTGGCACCTACATCGAGCGAAATCTCAGGAAAAGTGTTTTCTGCACTGAAATTATCTTCCGGTACACGACTTAGCCTGTCGTCATCCGTACTATCCAGGCTGATGTCTTCGATCTCAAGCCCATCATCCTCTTCCTGAGTGCTATTGAAAGCTGAATCATTAGGACCACCCAGTTCAAGTGACAATTCCGGTAAAGACTCAAACACGGCATCATCGGATGAAAGCGTTTGTTCGCCGGTGGTTGATTGCGTTCTATCAGGACGACGGTTTTCAAAACCTGCGCTCTCCTCATCAAGATTCAGGGAAGGTAAATCCAGTGCTTTCGGTGTCAATTCAACATCATTTGCTGAATACAACCCAGGGGCAGGTTCAGCTGTTTCTGCCGTCACATCCGGCTCAATTTTGAAGTCACTTTCGTCAGGCACATCTAATACTGAAGTGCTTTCCAGACTGTCCGCAGGCGTATTTTTCTCTTCAGCGACTTGTGGGAAAGATTCTTCCAGTGCTGGCTCTGTGAATGCTGGTAAAGCGTCTGCGCGCTCATTCTCAGAATAGGTCTCACCATTCAAAGGCGCGTCCACCGCAGGCTTATTCACTGGCGCGTCATCAGGCACACTGAAATCTGTCTGCAACTCTGCAAATTTTTCCGTTGCTGTCTCATTGGGTGTTTCTATCGATGTGTCATCAACTATCGAGGGCTCTGTCACACTTCTTGCAGGCTTGTCCGATGATTCAAATTCAAGCGCAGGCGCCTCAAAATTAAAGTGATAGCCCTGCTCTGCATTCTCTGCCTCAACCACAGGCGCTTCAACGCTCGTGTTATCCAGCGCCGGCATTTGGTAAAGTGAATTCTCGGGATCCAGCTTTTGCCCCATGGCAACCACTTTAGACCAGGTCTGGTCGTTAGGGCCGACATTGGCATACACTTCCCCTGCCAGCGACTCGAACGCAACTTTATTGTTGGTGCTTTGGTAAATCTCAAGCAGCTTCAGCTTGAGTTCCTGGCGCTCAGGATCTTTCTGGATCGCATCCTTTAGAATCTCTTCCGCCTGCGCATCGCGGCCATAGGCCATATAGACTTCGGCTTCAGCAATCGGGTCGACATCGTGTGAGTCTATCATGCCGCCGACACCGCTTTGCGAGAAGTCAGTCAGGAAAGAGGTATCGCCGGAAGCTGCCTGTGTATCACCAAATACAGTATTGTTCTGCATTTCGGTGGCAGGCGCAGTCAGGATCGCATCTTCAAAGGTATCGATTTCTTTTTTGCGGCGTATCCTGATCAGTGCCCACACGCAGATCAGAATCGGCAGTGCAATCAATGCCCATGGCAAGACAGGGCTGATATTCTTCAAGCGCTGCAGCAGCACCTGCATAAATGAAGGTTGCTCAGGCTCAATTGCTGGATCTACGGGTGCTGTTTCAGGAACAGGCGTTGCCAGTTCCGTCGCTGGGGTTGGCTGCGCTTCTGCAGGCACAGGCTTATTTTCAGTGACAGCTGGCGTTTCTGCAGCTTTGGCAGCAGGTGTTTCAGCTTTAGGCTCAGGAGCAGTGGCTTGTGCAGCGTTTTTTTCAGCCTGCGACATCGCATTATTCTTCAACTCCATCAACTTCTTCATGTCCGCTACCTGTTTTTCCAGGGCTGCGGCACGAGACTGCTCTTCCTTGATGGCATTTTCTTTGGCGGTGGCTTCTTCCTGGGCAGCCTTGGCAGCCGCTTTATCTGTCTGAGTACCAGACTTTTCATCACCTGCCGATAATTTCAGTACATCTTTGCCAGCAGGTGCCTGCGGCACAGGCTTTTCCTGTGCGCTTCCTATTTTGCCAGCAGATTGTTGCGTGTTGCCACCGGTTTCACTGGCAGCAGAATTTTTCACCACATTGGACAAGGCATTTTTATAAGCCAGCCAGTTGGTATTGTGCTCAGCCACCAGGTTTTTGGCCTGCTGATTGCTGATGGCATTCAAGGTGGCTTGATCCGGCATACGGATGATCTTGCCTACCTTCAGGCGGTTCATGTTTTTGCCATCAAACGCATCCTGGTTGGAACGGTATAGTGCAGCCAGCATCTGCTCTACGCTAACGTTGTCCGGTTTCATTTGCCTGGCAAGCGCATACAAAGTATCGCCACGCTCTGTGGTCAGCGGGTCTGGTGTGGCAAGGTTATCTGCAGGTGGCTCAGCAGGTGCGCTTGGCTTGGGCGCCGCTGCGCGAGGCGCTGCTGGTTTTTTGGAAGCAGGTTTGCTAGCTTCAGGTTTTGCAGATTCAACGACAGGTGCGTTATTCGCTTTAGGGGCTTCTGCGGGCACTTGCGGTTGGCCGGTCACCGGCAAGCCTGTGGATTCAGACACATAGTTCGAGTTGAATCCAGGCGGGTCCAGCAACAAGGTATATTCTTTGACCAGTCGCCCGG
This sequence comes from Methylophilus sp., assembly GCA_035460345.1. GTDB lineage: Bacteria > Pseudomonadota > Gammaproteobacteria > Burkholderiales > Methylophilaceae > Methylophilus. The sequence continues at coordinate 7,909 of DATHWT010000198.1, forward strand.
TCGGCCAGTCTACCTGGATCAGCATATCCAGAAAGGCTTCGGTAATCGGTTGTGTACTGCTGAGTTTGAGGATAGGCTGGCCCTTGTTATTGTTACCCACCTCGATCTGGATATAAGGGTAAGAAGCAGGTTTCTCCAACATCTGGTCCTGATAGACCTGGTCAGCTGCCAACGCCGCCTGGATAGTACTTAACTCTCCCGGATTAACAGCCAGCAATTCAATTTCTGCATTCAGTGGCTCACCGAGTTTTGAGGTTGAGGTCATGGTCCCCAGACCGGCCGCATGTGCGGTGATGGCTGCGCTCAAACTCAAGGTTAAGGCTAATTTTTTTAATTGAAATTTATGCACCCTTGTTAACCCTTATCAATTCATGGCGTCTGTGAACATAGCATCAATCAGTAAGCCACGCAAGCGCGCCAACTGCCCGTCTGGATGCCACAAACTCGCCCAAATAAAACTCTATCATCCATTAAATCTTAATGCATGAAAAACAAAAGCCCGAAAAGACCATGATTTCACTAACAAATCATGGCTTTACGGGCTGTATTCTAAACAATTACTTAAGCTTCAACCAGAATTCGCAACATACGGCGTAATGGCTCGGCGGCACCCCACAACAACTGGTCGCCGACAGTAAAAGCTGACAGGTATTCGCCACCCATGGCCAGCTTGCGCAAACGGCCTACAGGCGTGGTCAAAGTACCAGTCACGGCCGCAGGGGTTAACTCGCGGATGCTGGCTTCACGTTCGTTTGGAATGACCTTGGCCCACTGGTTGGCTTCAGCCAGCATCTGGTTGATTTCATCCAATGGCACATCCTGGCGTAACTTCAAGGTCAGCGCCTGTGAATGGCAACGCATCGCGCCGATTCGTACGCAAAGACCATCGATCACGATAGGGTTGGCTTCACGACCCAGAATCTTGTTGGTTTCTGCGCCACCTTTCCACTCTTCCTTGCTTTGGCCGTTGCCCAGGTCTTTATCAATCCATGGGATCAGGCTGCCGGCAAGTGGCACGCCAAAATGCTGGGTAGGCAAAGCATCACTGCGAATGGTGTCAGCTACAGTGCGGTCAATCTCCAGAATGGCAGAAGCCGGATTTGCCAGCAACGCAGCCGCAGAAGCGTTGACTACGCCCATTTGCGAGATCAGTTCACGCATGTTTTGTGCGCCGGCACCAGATGCAGCCTGGTAAGTCATGGATGTGGCCCACTCCACCAGATCAGCCTTAAACAAGCCGTTCAAAGCCATCAGCATCAGGGAAACCGTACAGTTGCCGCCAATCCAGTTCTTACCGCCCTGGTTCAATGCATCCTTGATCACATGCATATTGACCGGGTCAAGAATCACCACTGCGTCTTTATCCATCCGCAAGGTTGAAGCCGCATCAATCCAGTGACCATGCCAGCCACTACTGCGCAACTGAGGAAAAATCTCGCTGGTATAATCACCGCCCTGGCAAGAAACAATCGCATCCATCTTGCTCAGTTCGGCAATATTTCTGGCATCTTTCAAGGCAGGCGATGTCTTGCCTACCTCAGGCGCAGCACCCCCTGTTTGTGATGTGGTAAAAAACTGCGGCTCGATATCTGCGAAATCGTTCTCTTGCATCATGCGTTGCATGAGCACTGAACCCACCATGCCGCGCCAGCCAACAAACCCTACTTTTAACATGCTATCTCGTTATTCCCGCCGGCCAACCCGGCATCAAAACATTATTCGGAGGATTTTTTCTGCACGGCTTCACCAGCCTTTTCCATATCCTTGCCCACCCCGTTCATTGTGTTGCAACCTGCCAATACAATCGCTACCAACACCATCATCATCAACTTTGACATTTGTTTTCTCCTTAAAAAAATTAATCTCTGAAATTACCAAACTTCAACGGAAAATCCGTGACATTCTTTTTAACATACGCAATGGCTTCCTGCAATAAATCGCGTTTGGCACCGTTAACCCGCACTGTATCGCCCTGAATAGTGGCTTGCACCTTCATTCCGCTGTCTTTGATCAGCTTGGTGATTTTCTTGGCCAGGTCGCTATCGATACCATCTTGCACGCGCAGATCCTGTTTCACTTTATTACCTGAGACTTTTTGTACATCCTTGTGTTCCAGTCGCTTGGAAGACTCCGGTTCTTTTTTTTCCATCGCTGGAAGCAAAATATCTTTTATCTGGTCAAGTTGAAAATCATTGTCACCAAACAAGGTAATGACTTTGTCTTTTTCGTTAAACTCAACTTTGGCCGATGTACCTTTGAAATCGTAACGATTGGTGATCTGTTTAATTGAAGCATCAATCGAGTTTTTTAAGTTGACCATATCAACTTCAGAAGTAATATCAAAACTTGGCATCTACTTTCTCTCCTACTCCAACTAGAAATTGCGCAGCTTGAGCAAGGCATGCAAGCGCAGACAGTACATATTAGTACGACAAGCTTGCATAACGCCGCTCAAGCAAGCAAGTTCGGTTGGCTTTACTCGAAATGGCAGACGTAGTCTACTGTTTCAGTCACTTCAATGTCAAAAGACGAATTACCCGGCACAGTGAATTTCTCACCTGCTTTATAAGTGGTCCAGTTATCTTCATCTTTCAAGCGCACGTTACAAATACCGTCATTGATCTCCATCAACTCTGGCGAGCCGGTATTAAAGGTCAATGTGCTCGGGAAAATCACACCTACGGTACAGCGCGTGCCATTCGGGAACAGCACAGTGTGGCTCACACATTTGCCATCAAAATAGACATTTGCTTTCTTTTTTACGCTGACATGATCAAATTGTGCCATTTTTAAATTCCTGATTAATTTCAATGTGTCGCCAATAAAAGCGCGACTATATCACACAAGAAAACTGTGCGAACGGGATGCGGGCTGATGCGCACAGTATGCAGAAACCCGAGTGTACATTGAGTACATGAGGATTTCGAGCACGGCGCAACGCAGCGATTCCCGCGCGCAGCCAGCTTTACATGGCAGCGACGATCTGGTCACCCATCTCGGAACAGGAAACACGCTTGGTGCCCTCTTCGTAAATGTCACCGGTGCGGTAACCGGCTGCCAATACTTTCTTCACTGCATTTTCAATACGCGTGGCGGCTGCTTCATTATCAAAACTGTAACGCAACATCATAGCGGCTGACAAAATAGTCGCAATCGGGTTAGCCAGGTTTTTACCTGCGATATCTGGCGCTGAGCCATGTGAAGGCTCATACAGGCCTTGCTTGCTTTCATTCAGCGAAGCAGAAGCCAGCATACCAATCGAGCCAGTCAGCATGGATGCTTCATCAGACAGGATGTCGCCAAAGATGTTGCCAGTCACCATCACATCAAACTGTTTGGGGTTACGGATGAGCTGCATAGCCGCGTTATCCACATACATATGGCTTAACTCCACTTCCGGATATTCTTTCGCCACATCAATCACGATCTCTTTCCAGAATTCGGTAGTTTCCAGTACATTGGCTTTATCCACTGAACACAGTTTTTTGCCACGTTTCATGGCGATGTCAAAAGCCACGTGTGCAATACGGCGTACTTCAGGCTCGCTGTAAATCATGGTGTTAAAGCCTTCACGCACGCCTTCATCGTTGGTGCGTATGCCGCGCGGCTGGCCGAAATACACATCCCCCGTCAGTTCACGCACGATCATGATATCCAGGCCGGCAACCACTTCCGGTTTCAAGGTTGATGCATTCGCCAGCTCAGGGAATAACACAGCCGGGCGCAGGTTGGCGAACAAACCCAGATCTTTACGGATAGCCAGTAAGCCACGCTCCGGGCGCAATGGACGGTCCAGCGTATCGTATTGTGGACCGCCAACAGCGCCCAGTAACACCGCATCCGCGGCCCTACAGATTTTCTGTGTAAACTCAGGGTATGGATGACCGTATTGGTCATAAGCCTGACCGCCTAACGGTGCTTCGGTGAAGGTCATATCCAGACCATCATTTTTCAACACTTCCAGCACGCGCAAGGCTTGTGAAACGATTTCAGGACCAATGCCATCACCGGGTAAAACTGCAATATTTAATGCCATTTTTAAAGAATTCCTTTTTTAAGATTTTCAGACCGCAAATCGTCGCGAGCGCTTTATATTCAAGGCGCACGGAGCGCATGAAACGAGACAGTACGATAAGTACGGCGAGTTTCAGAGCACCGCGCAACGCAGAAGATAAAGCGCGCAGCAGGTTTTAGGCGAATAGCCAGGGCTGGGCGGCTTTATGTTTGATCTCAAATGCCTTGATCGCATCCGCGTGCTGCAAGGTCAGGCCGATCTCGTCCAGGCCATTCAGCAGGTTGTGCTTACGGGTCGGTGTGATCTCAAAACTGAATGACTGGCCGGAAGGCCTAGTCACCGTTTGCGACTCCAGATCAACTTTCAGGGCGTAACCCTCGGTTGCCTGGCATTCCTTGAACAGGATATCCACTTGCTCGGCAGACGCAACGATCGGCAAAATACCGTTCTTGTAGCAATTATTAAAGAAAATATCGGCAAAACTAGGCGCAATCAGCACGCGAAAGCCCTGATCCTCGATCGCCCATGGCGCGTGCTCACGTGAAGAACCACAGCCAAAGTTATCGCGTGCCAGCAACACTTGCGCACCTTGGTAACGCGGCTG
>DATHWT010000199.1:0-8403 GCA_035460345.1 Methylophilus sp.
CGAACGGCATCGGGTTGCCGATATTCAACTTGATAATGCGTTGCCCGTCCTCCTCCATCTGGCGCGCCCGTTGTAAAACAGGGCCGCGGATGTCATAGCAGACGTTGCTGAGTTTATTGGATTTATTGACTGGCTGCATACACTGTTAACAAACACATTTAGCGTGTGTTAAGCTCTTAAAGTAAAACTTTCATTCTACCTGCAAACCCTTGCTTCATCAATGAACGGCATGACCAGATCATGGTCTTGCCAGGTAGATTAACTGTTTTATTTTTGAATGTTTAGAGATGAGCACGGCGCATGAAATTACACCTGCATAAAAGCGAACAGCAATACCAGATCAATGGCGTGGATAGTGAAACCATCACCATCAATCACCAGCCATATGCGCAACCCCTGATTATCAGTGACGAAGAGCTGGCTACCGACTGGTTTAGCGGTGCCTGGGAGACACTGGATGCGCAAGCACTGGAGGCGATTATGGCATTCAAGCCCGAAGTGGTGCTACTGGGGACCGGAGACCAACAACGCTTTGTGCACCCCAAACATCTGCAGTCATTTCTGGCTGCAAATATCGGGGTGGAATGCATGACCACAGCAGCCGCTTGCCGCACATTCAACATCCTGACCGCAGAAGGCCGAAAAGTAGTGGCCGCGCTATTGCTGGAAAAACATTTAATCGCAGCCTGATGGCCTTGATTATTGCGGCTTCAAAGTCACTTGCACTTCATCGGCAGTGATTCGCAAATCAGTCGGCTGGTAATGCGCACCGCCATACACCAGTTCTTCCGGCTTTACCTCGTACAGCACCAGTTGATTCAACCTCTTACTGCCCATTTCTTTCGCCATCTGTTGCAGCATGCCATTCCATTCGCTATTGGCGCCATCCAGCTGAATCGCATCAATCGCGGGCTGATCGAGGATCACCGCATTGCGTGCCGCATCGAATTTAAGCAAGCCTGACAAACTGGCTTTACCGGTGGCCGAGTTGGACAACAAGTCACTGCCGATGTTGGCATCCATGGTGGTATGAATTCTGCCCGAGGCTGGATCCAGTTTAACCAGCGCATTCGACAGCTGCACATGAAACACTCTCATCACTGTGAACGGTTTTGCCAGCTTGCTGTTCAGCTTTTGCTGGATCTGGCTGGCGCTCATCCTGACCGTGCGTTCACCCATCATAGTGGCACACTGGCTCAGTAAAAAAACAACTAGCAGCGCTGAAAAAACAGTTTTAAAAAGACGCATTTGTAAGCCTTATTTAACACTTGCAACATTCATCAAAAATTGACATTTGCTTCATCTGGCTGCGGTAATATAGCGCGCGATGCGCAAAAATCACACGCCCGATTCCGGCTTTACCTTAGTCGAACTGGTGATTGTCATGCTGATCACATCAGTGCTGGCAGTCACCGCTTACGCGCGCCTGTCAAAAACAGATTCACAGGCAAGACTGGCATCACTGCAGTCATTCAAAGCCACGGTACTGTCTGTCGCCACCATGGCGAAAGGCATGTGCATCTCGGATCCGCAATGCGATATCGATCAGTACCAGACAACCTCTTCCACCACCATTGAAGGCAAACCTATTTTATTCACCGGCAGATACCCGGTGGGCCTGGCACCCAATGGTAGCGGCGGTTTAGACCAGTTGATGATGCCTGGCAGATTTACCATCCAGCCGGCACTTTCCGATACCAACCGTGCCACTTACTTTCTGGCGGGCGCGCATGACGAGAATCATTGCAAGCTGCAATACAGCATCACCTCCGCACCTTCAAATCCATCAACCTTGTCCATCACCATAGACAGCAGCGGCTGTTAAGAGATGCCTCAGAGCTGGAAATGCTGCGCTCAAAAAATAAAGTGTGTTCCTGATTCCAGGAACACACTTTTAATTATGCCAGCAGATGTCTAGAGATTTTTGGTAGACAGTGTCAATGTGGCGTTCGTGCCACCAAAGCCAAAGCTATTCGACAACGCAGTTTCTATTTTGGTCGATGTGATCGGCTGACGAACTATGTTCAGACCTTCCGCTGCCGGATCCAGGTTATCGATATTGGCAGAAGCCGCAATAAAGCCGTGTTGCATCATCAGTAAGGTGTAAATCGCTTCATTCACGCCCGCTGCACCCAACGCATGACCGGACAATGATTTGGTCGAGGCGATGGCAGCCTTGCTATCACCAAATACTGCGCGGATAGCCTCAAGCTCTTTGGTATCGCCTACGGGCGTGCTGGTGCCATGGGTATTGATGTAATCAATCTCGCTGATGTCCAGGCCTTGCAGCGCCTGCTGCATGCAGCGTACAGCGCCTTCACCGCTTGGTGCGACCATGTCGTAGCCATCCGAGGTTGCACCGTAGCCAACCACTTCGGCATAGATATGTGCACCACGGGCTTTGGCATGCTCATACTCTTCCAGCACCACAATGCCGCCGCCCCCTGAAATCACGAAACCATCACGGTCAGCATCATAAGTACGTGACGCTTTGTCCGGGGTTTCATTATATTTGCTGGAAAGCGCACCCATGGCATCAAACAGGTAGCTCATGGTCCAGTGTTCTTCTTCACCACCACCGGCAAACACAATGTCCTGTTTATTCAGCTGGATCTGTTCCACGCCTGCGCCTATACAGTGTGCACTGGTGGAACAGGCAGAACTGATGCCGTAATTGACGCCTTTGATTTTAGCGCCAGTCGCCAGGCAGGCTACAATACCGCTGCTCATGGTTTTGGTCACCATATAAGGGCCGACACGGCGTATGCCTTTTTCAGCCAGGGTATTAGTGCCTTCCAGCATGCTCTCGGTTGATGTACCACCCGCCCCGACAATCAGGCCTGTGCGCACATTGGAAACTAGGTCTTCCGGCAGTTTGGCATCAGCAATCGCTTCCTGCATCGCCAGCCAGGCATAAGCATGCCCTTTCGCCATAAAGCGCAACAATTTGCGATCTATCAGCGCCTCGACATCCAGATTTTTGATAGAGCCAGCCACATGCGAACGCAAACCGCGCTCGGCATACTCCGGTTGATAGGTAATGCCTGAACGGCCTGCTTTCAGGCTGTCCAGCACTTCCTGTTTGTTATTACCAAGACTTGATACGATACCAAATCCTGTAATCACTACGCGACGCATTGCGCCTCCTTAGACTTCAAAACTATAGATTTCAGAACTATAGATTTCAACACTATAACGACTTCTAGAAATTGTCTGTGGTGGTAAACAAGCCAACACGCAAATCATGGGCATTATAAATCTCGCGGCCATCAATTTCCATCCGTGCATCGGCAATACCCATGACTAATTTACGCATGATCACACGTTTTAAATCAATGTGGTAACGGATCATTTTAGCGGTAGGCAACACCTGGCCGGTAAATTTTACTTCACCTGATCCTAGTGCACGACCACGTCCCAGGCCACCTTTCCAGCCGAGGAAAAACCCTACCAGCTGCCACATGGCATCCAAGCCCAAACAGCCTGGCATGACCGGATCACCGGTAAAATGGCATTGGAAAAACCATAAGTCGGGGCTGATATCGAGTTCTGCAATGATCTCGCCCTGCCCGTATCTACCACCTTCATCAGATATTTTAACGATCCGGTCAAACATCAACATTGGAGGCAAAGGCAGCTGTGCATTGCCCTCACCGAACATCTCACCCCGGCCACAGGCCAATAGTTCTTCTTTACTGAAACTGCTTTTTCCAGACATGTAATTTTAATTTTTCGGATAAAAACAATATTTTCGCCGGAAATCGCGTTTAGTCAAAGCTTTTTGTCACCGCATCAATATACAGACCTGTATACTTTTAAATAAAACCTAGGTAAGATTCCCTAAATTGTTACGGAATTTTACATATTAGAGATTATCGTTTCATCAGGGTTTGGGCGATAATCTGCGACAAATGGCTGTTAAGAAATTACAATTTAGTTACAATTAACTTTCAAAAAATTATATTACGTCAGGAAATCAGCAATGCATGATCAACAACTAGCCGATTGGCGAGTACACGCGTTAAAACTTGAATCAGAAGTCAATAAAGTGGTGGTCGGTCAGGAAACCCCGGTACGGTTGATTACGACAGCAGTATTTGCCCGCGGCCATGTATTGCTTGAAGGGGATGTCGGTGTTGGTAAAACAACCTTGTTGCGTGCATTTACCCGGGGTATCGGCGGTGGTTACCAGCGTATTGAAGGTACGATTGACCTGATGCCGAATGACCTGGTGTATCACACTTACCTGGGTGAAGACGGCAAACCGCATGTGAGCCCGGGCCCATTGCTGATGTCCGGCCAGGACCTGTCCATTTTCTTCTTTAACGAGATCAACCGTGCCCGTCCACAAGTGCACTCGCTAATGCTGCGCGTGATGGCAGAACGCACACTGACGGCATTTAATAAAGAACATTACTTCCCGCACATGCTGGTGTTCGCTGACCGCAACCAGGTGGAAAGAGAAGAAACCTTTGATATCCCATCCGCGGCACGCGACCGCTTCATGATGGAAATCCCGATTTTAGTGCCACCTGCGCACGACATTATGGAATCGCTGATCTTTGATACGCGCTTCCACGATGTAGACCAGCTGATCAGCAATGTAGAAGCGGATGTCTTGAAATTTGACCAGCTCAACAGCTTTGCCAAAGTGATCCAGGAAAATATTTCCGCCAGCCCTGCCCTGCGTAAATATGCGTTGAACCTTTGGTTAGCGACTAAAGACCCGCTGGCCTACGGCATCAAGGTATCCAATGTGGATATGAAACGCCTGGTACTGTCCGGCGCCAGTCCGCGCGGGATGGGTATGCTGCTGCGTGCTGCCCGTGTCAATGCCTGGTTGAATGAACGTGATGCAGTGATTCCTGAGGACATTCATGCCGTGTTCCATGAAACTATCGCCCACCGCCTGGTGTTCAGTCCGGTGTATGAAATGCGCCGTACCGAGATCGCGCGCGAAATGCTGTCCGGCATCATCAATGCTGTTTCTGCGCCTTAACGCACGCCTGAACTGACCGTATACTTTATGGATTACATCAAGGAATTCAGCTACCACATCAGCTGGCGCTCACGCTCCCGCCGTCCTGGTCGCCATAAAAGTAACCAGCGCGGCATGGGCATGGAGTTTCGCGGGCATACCACCTTGCTTTCCTATCCTGACCCTCGCCGGATCGATATCCGCCAAACCATACGCGACCCGATGGAGCAGGTATATGTACGCATTTTCAACCAGAAAAGCGCGACACCGGTGTTTGTCATGTGTGATCTGTCAGGGTCTATGCAATATGGTGTCCCGCATACCAAACTGACCACAGCCGCAGAAATCACACGCTCGGTGGCGCAATCGGCAACCCGTAACGGCGATCCGGTGGCCTTTGTCGGTTTTGATGATGAACTCAGGGATGAGTGGCTGAGTACCTTATCCGCAAGGCCACATAGCATGCTGGAACTGGCTGACCGCCTGGAAAATCATTTACCGAGTGAAGTAGGTGCCGGGGCATTGATCCATAGTGCCCGTCTGCTGCCACGAGAACGTGCATTGATCTTCCTGGTATCCGACTTCCATATGCCGCTGGAACACCTGGAAGAAACCCTGTTACTGATGCTACGACACCATATCGTGCCGGTGGTGTTATGGAACAGCACCGAATACAAAGACCTGCCGGAATTCGGCATCACCAGTATTAACGATCCTGAAACAGGTGAACGCCGTACGCTGTTCCTGCGGGCATCTTACCGCCAGCGGATACTGGATACCTTTGCCGCCAGACGCAAGGCCATCGAAGATATATTTATGAAATTTGATATGCAGCCATTTTTTGTGGAAGACACGTTTGACGCAGACCTGCTGTCCGACTATTTCCATCAATACGTGACTGTCTGAGGAATGCGATTGATGAAAGCGCCTAAATCCCTGTTCACCTGCCTGTTCGTGGCTATGCTGGTCTCGGCCTCATTGCCCGCGAGTGCCGATGTGACTTTGCCTAACGTGGACAATAAATATGTCACGGTCAAGGAAATCAACCCGACCCGTGATGCCGGCTATGTGGTCGGTGACAAGCTGGAACGCACCATTATCCTGACAGTGAAAAAACCTTACGAGCTGATCCGCGAATCTTTGCCGATTGTGGGTTACGAACACCGCTATCGTGGTCAGGTATCAGGCGTTGAGCTGGCAGGCATCAGTGTAGAAGATGAAACCTTTTCAGACCACAGTGTGCATACTATCCACCTGGTTTACCAGGTATTCAAATCAGGGCGAGTAGTGAAACCAGCCATCCTGCGCGGCGAGATCGTCAAGCTGCGCCATAACGGCAAAACAGAATTGCGACAATTACGCTTCCCCTCGTTTAATTTCAGGACCTCGCCACTGTCTGTCTATGGTGAAGTCAATCTTAAGAGTGAAATGAGCCCGCTGATTCCGCCTTTCACGCTGAGCACGGTCAAAGAAGAACAGGTATTAAAAATCGCAACAGGCGTGCTGGCATTCAGCCTGCTTGGTTTGCTTTATATTCTGGGCGCCAACACCTGGTTACCCCGCATGGGTGGCGCTTTTGCCAAAGCTTACCGCAAGGTAGGCAAACTGCCTGACAATGAAGAAGGCCTGCAACAATCCATAGGCGTGGTACACCAGGCCCTACAGCAGGTAGCCGGGCACAGCGTATTCGGTAATAACGTAGAGCAATTCATACAAGAAAAACCCGCCTTCCAACCCGCCAGGCCTGAGATTGAGCGATTCTTCCACCTCTCCCGCCAAGTGTTTTTTGATTCCAAAACCTCGCCACAACTAGGCATGCCTGCCAAACAATGGCTGCGCACGTTTTGCCGCCATATGCGTGATTGCGAGCGAGGCCTGACACCAGACCTGCAAGCTGAATTGAAACCTGACTTGCAACCAGGGGCGAAATAGCATCATGGCATTCTCTCACCCCTGGGTATTGTGGGCGTTACCGCTGGCATTGCTACCATTGCTGCTGGAGCGTTCACATAGCAAACATTACTCCTGGATAGGCTTACTGCCACCAGATCCCCTATCGAGCATCATAGGCCTTTTACTAAAAGCATTGGCAGCGCTCAGCATCGTGTTTGTGATTTTAGGGCTGGCAGGGCCACATACGCTGGAACAAAAAGCATTGCGTACCGGCATAGGCGCACAGATCGGTTTGGTGCTGGACCGCAGCGCCAGTATGGATGATGCCTTTGTCGGCGATAAAGACGGGCATATCGGCGAAACCAAATCCGTTGCAGCCGCGCGTATCATCACCAACTTTATTAAAGGGCGTCGCAATGACATGATGGGTGTAATCACCTTCAGTAACTCGGCCATGTATGTGTTGCCACTCACCGAGAACAAAGACGCTGTGTTGTCGGCGGTACAGGCCACCGCCGGTAACTCACTGTTCCAGACCAATATCGGCGGCGGATTGACCAGTGCGGTGGAACTGTTTAAAGATGTACCTGATTCTGGGTCACGTGCAATCATCCTGATCTCTGATGGGGCCGGTCGCGTCAGCGATATGGTCCAACAGAAACTGCGCGACTGGCTGCAACGCTACAACATAGGTTTGTACTGGATTGTGCTGCGCCAGCCGGGCGGCATCACCATTTTCGACCCGAAATACACAGCAAGCGGTTATGACGGGCATATGCCGACCGAAGTGTTGCTGTACCAATACTTCCAGACCCTGCGCACGCCGTTCAATGCTTATGAGGCTTCTGATCCCAAGTCGCTGGAAACAGCCATTGCGGACATTAACAGCAAAGAAAAAAAACCGATTCAATATATGGAAAAAATCCCCGGCCATGATTACACCAATGTGTGTTACTGGATTGCAGTTGTGATGATTGCCTTCCTGCTGGCGGTTAAATATCTGGAGATCAACACATGGCGCTCAGCGTAAAAAAACTGGTCATCGGCCTGATCGTGGTAGCCGTGGCTGCCACAGCCACTATGGCTTACACCTGGCAACGCATACAACAGGCCAGGGCATTTAATGAAGCCGTCACCTCTGCTAAAACGCCGCAAACGGACCAGCAAAGTTTTGAAGCCAAATATGCAGTGGCTTACTGGCTGGCAAAAAACGAGCGCTATAAAGAAGCCACCTTACTGTTTGCCAAACTGATTGACGGCACCACGCCTGTACAGCGCGCAGCCATATTGCATAACATAGGCAATATGTTCTTCCTCAAGGCGATCCAGGTCACCGGTGGCAACGACAATAACACGCGTGATGAAGTGGAATACCTGCTGACGCAAGCCATGACCTCATACAAGAGCGCCCTGAAAGCAGATAACAATCATTGGGGCACACGTCGCAACTATGACCGTGTGTTGAGCTTGCTGCCGGAAAAACCGACTCCGGGCGTGGGCGAATCTGACAATCCCGGCCTGATCATGGGCAA
>DATHWT010000200.1:0-2412 GCA_035460345.1 Methylophilus sp.
CAGCGCCTTGCGTAAAGCAAACACTTCCGATGAAGACTGTGCAAAATTCACATACACAGGATTAACCTGTTCCACCGTGGTCATATGCGTGGCTTCATCCTTGCCCACCAGCGCACCCTCGGTCACCAGCGCACGGCGCGCGACCCCATCAATAGGCGCCGCCACATTGGCATAGCCGACATCCAGTTTAGCGCGATTCAATTTGGCCTGCGCGGCAGCCACTTCGGCTTTTGCCAGTTGTACTTCGGCTTGCGCAGCCCGGTAATCACGCTGGCTCACTGATTGATCGCTGACCAGTGCCTGGTAGCGCTGTAACTTATCGTTGGCATTAACCAGGTTGGCTTCAGTCCTGGCCAGCTCGGCTTCGGCTTCCATCCTCGAAGCTTGCAATTGCTCGGGGTTCAGTGAAAATAAGGTCATCCCTGCTTTAACCGTCTGCCCTTCCTGATATAAACGCTTGGCGACAATACCAGTCACGCGCGCCCGCACTTCTGCAATCCGGAAAGCTTCCACGCGGCCAGGCAACTCCACTTCATCAGGAATATCTGCAAACTTCACCTGGACTACTTCGACTTCAGGCGCGCCAGTCTGTGCATCGGCAGCGCTCTCCTGCTTGCTGCAGGCGGCTAAACCCAATTGCAGAAACAGGGCAGTCAACAGGAAAGTGGATTTGGACCGGGATAACAACATACACGTGCCTTTATATACAGATGGCATATATTCTAACTGCAGTCATTTAATTAATCAATCGTGACTGATTAATTATTATTTGCTATGATGGCGGATATTATTTTCTACGCATCGCATTTGCCATGGCCAGAAAAACCAAAGAAGACGCCCAAAAAACCCGTGACCAGATCCTGGACGCAGCGGAATCGGTGTTTTATCGCCAGGGGTTTACCCTGACCACCATGTCCGACATCGCCCTGACTGCCGCCCTCTCTCGCGGCGCCGTCTACGGGCATTACAAAGGCAAACTGGAAGTCGCCACCGCCATGGCAGAACGCGTGATCGATCAGATAAGCCCGTTTCAGGGCGATGCAACCTTAAGCCCTTTGCTCAACCTGAAAGCGTATTGCCTGCAGGAAATTTGCAGCTATATAGAACCCAGCTCTACCCAGAAAGTATTGTTCTTTCTGTATGTCGGCATTGATGACTCCCCTGAGCTGTTACAACTGCGCTATGCATGGGAGAAAAAACGCATTGCGCAGATTGATATCCTGCTCAGGCAGGCCATCGCAGCTGGTGAGATCAAACCTGACACAGACTTTGAGCTGATCAGCCTGTATTGCCAGTCGATTATTGAAGGCGTGTTCAGCATCGTGCATTTTGGCAATCTGCCGGAAACTCAGCGCTGGCAAAAAGCCGAACAGCTATGTGAATACGGGCTGCAACGGCTGTCCAGCTAGAAAATCATGCCTGCCCTGATCACGGATCAGGACTGATTACATATATAAAACATTGACGGCTTGCCTTGGCTTACGGCAAGATGCACGCTAAATACATTTATGCCAATTCAAGGATGCTCTGATCAAGCGCCACTTCTGAAACAGATCAGGCGCGAGTAAAAAAATTTAACGCGGTATACGTGCGATATACAAGGAAAATTTTTTATGAGCAACCACTTATGCCGACGAAGAAGTGGTTAAGCAGAGCTTCCTTAAAAAATGTTCAACTTTTTAAGCTGACCATGGTCAGTCATTCAAACCTATAATAAAAGCGCTTAAAAAGCCTCATCAATTTGCCAGAAGAAAAACACGCATTATGGATCACAACCTTTCCCTCATTACCACCATCGCTGCAGCGTTCGCTTTATCGCTGATTTTTGGATTAATTGCCGAAAAATTAAAATTACCGGCGCTCATTGGCTACTTATTTGCCGGGATATTGATCGGACCGGCCACACCTGGCTTCGTGGCAGATATTGAAATCGCCTCTCAATTGTCAGAGATTGGCGTCATGCTACTGATGTTTGGCGTTGGCTTGCATTTCTCCATACAGGATTTGATGTCAGTCAAACGGATTGCCTTGCCCGGTGCACTTGTACAAATGGCACTGGCCACCCTGCTGGGTATGTTGGTCGCCCATTATTGGGGATGGAGTATGGGGCATGGCCTTGTGTTCGGCTTATCCCTTTCCTGCGCCAGTACCGTGGTATTACTGAAAGCATTGGAATCCAGACGCATCCTCGAAAGCATGAATGGCAAAATTGCCGTGGGCTGGTTAGTGGTTGAGGACATGATCACCGTGTTGGTACTGGTGCTGATGCCAGCACTGGCAGGCGCATTAGGTGGTCAGGGCGAGGTCGCCAATGCCGGTGCCATCTGGGAAACCATAGGCATGACCATGCTGGAAATTGCCGGTTTTGTCGCAGTGATGCTGGTGGTTGGCCGGCGTGTACTGCCATGGCTG
>DATHWT010000201.1:0-18915 GCA_035460345.1 Methylophilus sp.
AAATAGCTTTATCCTGATGCTCGAGTTTGATCACCATTGCCCATGAATCGAGCAATTGCTCATATTGCTCGACTTTGGGGTTGGCGGTGCCTTTTTCGATCTCGGCCTGGATCAGTGTGACATCGGTATCGGATGAAGCAATCGTTAACAAGCCTTTATCCTGGTCAGCAGTCAGGAAGTCGTAATCGTCTAGCTGGTAGTCCTGGTCGAGGATCTTTTCGGTGACTGCGTTTTTGAGCTTTTGCTCAAGCTTGCTATCGGTATCCACCTTTAAGACCGAATACTTTGCCTGCTGCTGGCTGAGCTTTCTTTTCACCAGCCAGAATGTGGTCACCCAGTGTTTAAAATCACTTGTGCGCAGGGTTTGCAGCGCTTGTTTCACGTTAGTCGTCACTGAGATTCTCCTCCGCCTGCTTCCTTCGTGACTTCAACATGAGTGACAAAGTACATTAAATTGGAAAGCCGTTTGATCGCGCAGTAATCGCCGACCTGGAAATGCTGCTTTGATAGCAGCAGGCCCTGCCTCTCTTGCGTGCCATCCTTGAACTGGCAGTCATACAGGCCGTACCCGGCCAATGCCAACACCGGGTTGACGAACACATTTTGCGTGCGGTAAGACAGTACAAACATCAGGCTTAAGAAGATAAACAGGCACAGCAGCAACTTCCAGTCGCCTAAATCAAACTTGTAAAACGACATCATGTAGGGGATGGTGTAAGTGAACATATCCGCCGATTTATTGGATACTTTGGTGATTTTGACCGGGATGCCTTGCTTGATATTGCGTGCGGCACTCAGGGCAAACAATGCACTCAAGGCGAAGATGACGGCAATGGCAAATGCCCTGAGCGGGTGCTCAAAGTAGAATGAATCTTCATTCAAATCTTTAATCACCAGGATCAGGCCAAGGGGTGCATAGCCGCTGATAAAGATGGCGAGTGCCGATAAAAAATGCAGTTGCATAGGTTATGTTTTCGATAAGTGGATATGCAGGTGAGCCTGCGAAACATACCCGGCAAGAATACAGGCAGTTTCACTTGCAATCAAACGGCATAAAGTCAGCCCATTCCTACGTAACTATCAGAATAAGGTGTATTCACGCCATGACCTGATTTTTGAATAATGGAACCTCCTAAATCCACTCAAGAAGGAAACATCATGAAAAATACAATCAAATCATTATTGCTGGTAAGTGCTTTGGCTTTGGCTTTGCCTTTGGCTGGTTTTGCAGCTGACGGTGACTCACTGGGTACTAAAGTAGAAGATTCAGTAATCACAACTAAAGTAAAAGCTGCTTTTGCCAAAGACAAAGTAGTGAGCGCAACTGACATCAGTGTTGAAACTGATAGCAATGGCCTGGTACAACTTTCAGGCAATGCAAAATCAAAAGCTGAAGCACAAAAAGCAGAAAAAATTGCTAAGAGCGTTAAAGGCGTAACTGCCGTTAAAAATGAAATCGTTGTTGCTAACTAAGCAGCAATGAATACTTAGATCGAAAAGACTTACAACTCTCCCTTCTAAGAGTAAGACTTGCCCATAGGAATTTCAATATTCCTATGGGCATTTAATTTGTAATGCTTCAAACTGTATTTGCGCCACATTATGTTTCGCTTTCACGTGGTTTATTTATAAGCACGCATGACTTCAAAGCCTGGATAAATTAAATATCGTTTCCAAGGATGCACGGGATTAACGGTTAATCTCAAGATGATCACCACCAACTGGTCGCCGCATGGACGGGCAAAGAAGCCACATTGTTCAACCACATTGCTGCATTCAGTTCGCATGAACATACAGTGGCGATTGAATCAATGCGCGTTCAACACACAGGTTTGATGCCAGTGAAAGCTTAACTATCGCGCATATTGGCTAACCGTCCTATAATGGTTTGAAATAAGTCCAAGAGAGATCGCCATGATTGCGCATGCCATGACCATCATTGTGAATGAATTGAATCATCACCTGACAGAGACGTACGACATCAATGCGAACCAGGCGCCCGCCGGGCTACGCAATATTTCCTCAGAACAATTCCTGCCGCAATCGGGTGCAGAGTCAGCTACACAAGAATGCCTTAACCTGACGCTGGTGAATATTCAACAAGATTCGAGTTTCAGGAACGCCACCCTGCCCTCAAGAGATACGTCAGCAACAATGTCCCAAACACCTCCCCTTTGTTTGAATTTACTGATATTGCTAACTGCTACGCACGCTTCTTACAGCCAGGCACTATTAATGCTTGGGAGAGCCATGCGATTTTTCCATGTAAAGTCGCTATTTACCGAGAGCAATGTGTCACATGCGTCATTGACGCAATATGCGCCTGAAAATGGGCTGGATAAACTCAACGAGTTTAGATTCAACTTTGCCCTGCACTCGCCCACAGTAGAAGAAAACCAGCAGCTCTGGGCAACCCTTCAATCCGCACAGGTGCCATCCGCCTGGTACAAGTTAGGGCTTCTGGACCTGCCTACCAATACACAAAAACCCAAAGATCTGCCGATACTTGAGCGGCGCATGATCACCAATAACGTCATTAAAAGCTAATGTATGGCTACCTATAAAACGCCCGGGGTATATGTAGAAGAAACTGCCAAATTTCCACCTTCAATTGCGGCTGTTGAAACAGCGATCACCGCCTTCATTGGCCATACCGAAAAAGCCGAGCGCGAGGGCGTCTCGTTGATGCAAGTGGCGACTGGTGTTTCCTCATTGCTTGAGTATGAGCGTTTGTTTGGTGGTGCGCCTGCCCAAAAAGTCACCCTTTGCTTAAATGATCAAAACAAAGTGGTTGAAGCTAAAGTCGATCATACGTTTTACCTGTATGACAGCCTGCGTTTATTCTTCGCTAATGGCGGCGGGCGTTGCATGATTGTGTCAGTCGGTGACTATACCAGCGAGATTTCTTCAGACAGTTTGGCACAAGGGCTGACCAACATCGAAAAGCTGGCTGAGCCAACCATCATTGTGATGCCAGAAGCGGTTGCTACAAACAATCATGGCGTAGCACTCTACGACGCTGCATTAGCGCAATGTGCACGTGTGCACAATAGAATGACCATCTGTGATTTACACCATCATGTCACTGATAAAGAATTTGATCTGGCAGTGGATGATTTCAGAAGTGGCATCGGCACTGAAAACCTTAAACATGGTGCGGTCTATGGTCCTTGGTTAGTCACTGCTTTTACCAGGAAAATCCGGTTTGGCGATATCACACTCAAGCGCCAGGCAGATGCGGCAATCATCGCGCCGGAAAGCTTAACCAGCGATGCAAATACGCTCGCCCTTATCTCTCAGATACGATTGGCAGAACAACCTGCCCTGGGACTTAAAAGGAGCAAGGTTGCATTCAAGGAAACGACCAGGCGCCATGCAAATCTGTCATTACTAGAAATGTATCAGGCGCTTTATGCACAATTTGATTTGTTTAAAGATTGGGTAGACCAAGCAACATTGGCATTGAATACACTACCGCCCAGTGGGGCAATGGCTGGAGTCTATGCGCAAGTAGACAGTAATCGTGGCGTTTGGAAAGCCCCGGCTAATATTTCGCTCAATGCGGCGAGACCTATCGTTAATATCCCTGATACGGTTCAAGATACATTGAATATCGATGCAATCGCTGGCAAATCTATCAATGCCATTCGTGCTTTTACTGGTAAAGGCACATTGGTATGGGGTGCGAGAACACTGGCGGGCAATGATAATGAATGGCGTTACATCAGCGTGCACAGATTTTTTAAATTTATAGAAGCCTCAATCAAGCAAGGTATCCAGAATTTTGTATTTGAAGCCAATGACGCCAATACCTGGACAAAACTTCAGGCAATGATTGAGAACTTCTTAATGCTGCAATGGCGTGCAGGCGCACTGCAAGGCGCTAAACCTGAACATGCTTTTTATGTAGCGATCGGGTTAGGTAAAACCATGACGGCGTTAGATATGTTAGAGGGTCGCATGCTGATAGAAATTGGCATGGCAAGCGTAAGGCCGGCGGAGTTTACGATCCTGAAATTTAGTCAAAAAATGGCGCAATCATAAGAGTGTTACGCGCAATAGAAATGATAGGCTTGTTTTAAAGCCTATCATTATAAAGTTCAGGATAGCATTCAAGCGTAGGCAGCAACGCCTACTTTCAGGCACTCTTCAGCGCAACGTCTACAGGCTTCGGCACAGTGGCGGCAATGAGTAGAAGCATGTTTTTCACATTCCTCTGCGCACGCGGTACAGATTTCTGCACAATCCTGGCAAACCAGTTCAACAAACTCGCTGCCACGCGCAACAAATGAAGCGGTCAAACGGCAAAAATCTGCACAGTCCATATCATGTTCAATGCAGATTCTCATCATTGGGTCAGCCTCGCTCTCGCAAGCAATGGCACAATTTTCACAGGCATCCGCGCATTGCTTGCACAGTTGCATTAACAATTTAAGATTTTGCTCGGTCATGATTTTCTCCCGCAAAAAAACAGTCATCAAAAATTAAAAAGCCTTGCCTGTACTCTTGCGTCATTCAGCATGAGTCTGGCAAGGCATTACAGCAGCTTATTTATTCTGCTGATTGTTTACGCCAGTACCACCTTCAGCAGGTTTTTCCTGGAAGCGTTTGCTTTTTTCCATATTGCCAGGCTTGGACTGTTTGTTACCAGAGCCCTGGTTAGCATTGCTACCGTTGTTGTCCGGCTGGTCTTGCAGGTAATCACCGTTTTTTGTGGTGTTCGGCACTTCTTTTTTCTGCTGATGCGCGGGCGGAACATCACCGCCGGTTGCATCTGCCGCAATGACAGCAGTAGTAGCACTCATAAACACACTAGCGAGTAAAACTGTGAGTAATTTATTCATCGTATTCTCCTCATAATTATTGGACTTGCCCTTTCTAGGGCAGTGATATCCATACTACTGATGCATACTTTTGTTGTATGTAAGCAGGCCCACGAATGTGCTGTAGGATAAAAAAGACCACCGCGCACGGTGGTCTTTCCAGATATTTCAGGCCTTGAATTTAACTGTCTTCATTACCGGTCAAACTGCCGTGGCTACGTACCCAGGCAATCACTTTCAGCAACTCGTCTGGTGAAATACCGTTGTTAGGATCAGAGGGATCCATCAGGCCTTTACCCTTGGCGCCCATACCGCCGTTAGTACCGTTCCACACGGTCTCGAACATGCCTTTGTTCGTCGCATCCTTGGCGTAGTTATAATTAGGGCCAGTCAATGCGGGGCCAACCTGGCCGCCGGCTTCAGGGCCGTGACACTGGGTGCATGAATACAGCTGGAAAATCTTCTTACCGGCTTTAATGGCATCCTCTTTACCTACATAAGGGTTTTTACCGGAGGCCAAAAACTCCTTGGCGGCTGGCGTATCAAACAACTCAGGTTTGATATCCAGTGCTGAGCCATCCTGGGTTTTAACGAATTTAATCGCCGGGCCGCTGGCGCCTGCCGAAGAGGATTCGCCTGAAGCGGATTCGTTTTTATTACAGGCGGTTAACCCTGTGATCAATACCAACATGCCTAGTCCTAATTTTGTATTCATGGTGATTCTCCGTGGTAAATATAGTGTTCTTTTAATTGCTTGAATGTTCAATGCCATTCAAAGCATTGGTCACAAACCGATTATGAATAAAAGAAAAAGGCTCGCCCATGTAACAAAGGCGGAATTTCCTGTAGGAGGATTCGGACACGGCAGGATGAAAAAACGATTTAAAGTAATGGCCTGGATAAATTTCAGACGTAAAAAAACCCGGATTTCTCCAGGTTTTTTCATCCGCAGCTAGTTAGCCTTGTTGCTTGCTACCTGTTTGCTGGGATTTGCCTTGCTGGCTGCCGGGCGCTTGTTGCTTGCTGCCCTGCGCGTGTTGTTGCTGCTGGTCTTTGCTGACTTTAGCGCCAGATTTGTCCTGTTGCTGGTTTTTGTTGTTTTGTAAATTTGCCATTGTTAAATCTCCTTCGGAATATTATTCGGCCAAACCGTTACCTGAATGACCTGAAATGTTTCGCTTAGATAATGAAGTAACGTGAGTCCATGATAAAAGTGTTTAGGACCGGGCTTTATCGTGAAAGCGCCTAATATGCTGTCAGAATTTCCAACCACTACCGGATGAGCTTCATGTGTGATCACAATAATTTTTGCGGAAATGGACGTTAAGCAAAATGCGCAATCACTTGTAATAAATTAAGCCTGATGCAATTTAAAAGATACAAAAAAACCTGGAGCAATCCAGGTTTTTTTAAATCAGCAGGCACAAGCATTAGTTCCTGTTATTGCCTTCGCCTTGCTGTTTATCACCAGATAAAGGCTGGCTGCCAGGCGCCTGATCCTTACCGACATTTGACTGCTGCTTTTGTGCCGGATCAATTTGCTCATTGCCAGCATCAATGCCTTGCTCCTGCTGACCCTGCTTAGGCTGACCTTGGCCTTGTTGATTCTGGCCTTGCTGACTCTGATTATGCTGGCCCTGGTTTTTTTGATCCTGGCCAGGCTGGCCCTGATTTTGTTGACCTTGATTTTGTTGACCTTGATTTTTCTGGTCTTGACCTGGTTGGCCCTGATTTTGGCCACGTTGGTCTTGCTGGCCTTGATGTTTCTGATCCTGGCCTTGCTGGGCCTGACCCTGCTGGGTCTGGTTTTGCTGACCCTGGTTGTTTTGGTCTTGACCAACTTGGTTGTCTTGTGGATTTGCCATGATATATCTCCTATATATAATAAGATCCGGCCAAAGGGTTAAAAAAGGCCTGAATCCTTCGTTTTAAATATAACCCTCAGCTATCTTAAGTGCGGCTGGCAACTGTGGTTATCATCCAATCACCCATTCTGTTGTCAGAATAGGTAATGCAAAACGATTTACCTGTCTAACCGTTGATAATCTCACCGCCATTGGCGTGTATCACCTGACCGGTCATAAACGAGGAGTCCTGACTGGCAAGAAACACATAGGCCGGAGCGATTTCACTGGGCTGGCCAGGTCTTTTCATTGGCACCTGATTACCAAACTCGCTGACTTTCTTTTCATCAAAAGTAGCAGGTATCAGCGGTGTCCACACCGGGCCGGGGGCGACTGCATTCACATAAATATCTTTTTCTACCAGTTGCTTGGAAAGTGAGCGCGTGAAAGACACCACCGCGCCTTTAGTAGCGGAATAATCCAGCAACTCCGGACTACCGCGATAAGCAGTGACTGACGTGGTATTGATGATGTGACTTTTGCCGGGCAGGTGCGGCAAGGCTGCTTTGACTAAATAGAACATGGAAAAGATATTGTTGCGGAAGGTATGTTCCAGCTGCCTCTGGCTGATATCCAGGATACTGGCTTGCGGAAATTGCTGGGCCGCATTATTGACGATGATATCCAGCTTGCCGAATTGCTTTAGCGTTTCTTCAACCGCTTTCTGGCAAAAGCTTTCGTCAGAGATATCGCCCGGTAATAGCAGGCAGCGACGCCCGTATTTCTCTACCAGACCTTTGGTTTTCTTGGCATCTTCATGCTCTTCCAGGTACACGATGGCTACATCAGCCCCTTCAGCAGCATAATGCACGGCGACCGCACGCCCGATACCACTATCACCACCGGTAATGATGGCGACCTTGTCTTTCAACTTGTTACTGCCGCTATATCCGGGATCAATATAGATCGGCGTCGGCGTCATCTCTTCTTCAGAGCCTGGCTGTGACTCCTGATGCTGGGGGGGATTCAGTTTTTGTTTGGTTTCTTCCATATGTAACTCCTGGATATTCATAGGCTTAATGATCAGATAAATGAAGACCACTTATTTGGATCATTAGTAGGGATGTATAGGTCATCTATGGCCAAGCCATAGATGACCTATACATAAGAGAGGTAAACGTTCGAACAGCTAGTTTTTAAGATGATTGTCGTGCGAGTCAGGCAGCTCTTGCACCGGCTCCAGGGGCGCTGACTTTTCACGGTTGGGCAAGCCTTCTGCAGGCACTTCAGGCGGCACAATCACTCCGCGTTCATGCGGCATTTTTGGCGGCACATTCACGCTATCAGAATCCATATCACATGAAGGTTTTTTGGAATTCGGAGAATTATCACAGGGAGGTACTGCATTATTCACAGGGGGTTTAGTGCCAGGCTTAGCTGCTTTTTCAGCTGCCCAGGCGGAGTTGACTAAAGAAGATGTCATAAGAGGACTGACCACAAGCATCATCAGGATTAATTTACGCATAACAACTGCTCCTTTGTTGTTGATTAGATACTTCTTAAACGTAAATACTAGGGGCAGCCTGCAAAAACAGGCATAGGCAAAAACTGATTTGTGTGTAGGAATGGGCCCATTCTCAGCGATAAGTGGTAAAAACTCTGTTTCATAAACAAAGATCCTGATTTTTTTCTGAACCTGAATCTGGCGCGCTAGCCAATAAATAAGCCACTGTCAGACCTGTCTGACATCACAATCAGTGGCGGTCCTATGTTGGTCAAGTCGTCATATTTCTACACTCACAAACCATACATCGCTATTTATTTTGGCGAAATGAATCGGGTTTGAGCTCTTAAATTCTTATTTTGCATATCGCTGATAAAAAAATTTAGCCAGCTATCAGATCACCATTCATAGGAATTAAGCATTATTCGCAATCAAGTCAGCTGGAGATCGTCACATGAGCAGCAATCTGAATCACGCCTTGCAATTTGAACATGCATGGCAGCCGGAAGCGTTTGATACGCACACCGCGCTTGCGGATTCAACACAAGCACTCAATGACAATGGCGATACCACCAAATCACGTTTTATCCTTAACCGTTTATTTCAGGATTATGCAGGCTCGTTTGCCGTACGTTTATGGAATGGCAGCATGCTCTATATTGGCAAAGACACGCCTGCCTTTACCTTTTGTCTGGAGAATGCATCGGTATTGCGTGACATGGTATTGTTCAGTGACCCTGCCCGTCTGGCAGAAGCTTATTTCTCTGGTGAGGTGGAGATTCTGGGTGATTTCAGTGCGGCCATGCAGTTGCACTATTATTTTGAATCTGTTTCCCTACCCTTACATGAAAAATTGGGCCTGGTATTTCGTGCGCTGACGCTGGCAGATAGCCAGGCTGAGCCTGCCGCAGGATCGGCACAATCCTTACAGCCTGCGCACTCCTCGACTGCATCCACTACCCTTGATTACAATTTACCCGGCGACTTTTACCGCTTGTGGCTGGATGACAAGATGCTGCATTCCTGCGCATATTTTGGTGATAGCGCACAGGATCTGGCACAGGCACAACACAATCAGCTTGACCTGATTTGCTTGAAGCTTCATTTGCAGCATGGTGATTCGGTGCTGGATATTGGTGGTAACTGGGGCGGCCTGGCCTGCTGGGCAGCGAGGCATTATGGTGTGTTCGTCCATAGCATTACCCAAAACGCAGAACAATATGCCTATGCCCTCGCTGAAGTGAAAAGACACGGGCTGGAGAAAATGGTTACCGTTGCGCTATGTCACTACAATGACTTACCCGATTCGGCACGCTACGACAAAGTATTCAGCATAGGCATAGGTAGCCAGATCGGTCAGCAACATTTAACGTCTTATTTTACCAAGGTGTATGCGGTGCTCAAACCGGGCGGCCTGTTTCTTGACCAAGAGGTCACTTCAGAAAGCCCCGACCAGCAGCACGAAATATCTACGGCATTTATCAACCGGCAAGTTTTTCCCGATGGTGATTTAACCACGCTGTCGCACATCAGGCAGGAAATGCAATCGGCCAGACTGGAGATATTCAATGTTGAAGGTTTGCGGCGCCACCATGCATTGACATTGCGCCGCTGGATAGCGAAACTGGAGCAGCAGCATCAGCAAGTCACCAAACTGGTCGGCGAGCGTACTTTCCGCATCTGGCGCCTTTATATGACCGCGAGCGCGATCCAGTTTGAACAGGGCGTGACCGGTATCCATCAAATTCTTGCCGTGCGCCGTTAAGGCGACAGCAACTCATTACCGCTCAGGAGTTAACATCATGCAAACCACACCCCCACAATTATTGATTAGCAGCTCACTATTAATGCTGGCATTGAGCGGTTGTTCGCAGCCTGCAAAATTGCCGGAAGCGGCTGGCTTTGGCCCAGAGCCGGATTTATCTTCTTACCAGACCGGTTTGATTCCAACCGTGCATGTGGCGAAAGCGGTTGGCTGGCCTGAAGGCAAAAAACCAACTTCAGCACCGGGGACCAATGTGGTGGCGTTTGCCAGTGACCTGCAACACCCGCGCTGGCTGTATGAATTACCGAATGGCGATATCCTGGTGGCAGAAACCAACCATCATGAGAAAAAAGAAGGCTTTGACTTAAAAGGCTTTATTGCCGGTATTTTCATGAAAAATGGCGGTGCCGGAGCCGAGAGTTTTAATCGCATCACCCTGTTGCGTGATACCGATGGCGATGGTGTGGCTGACCTCAAGCAGGTGTTTCTTGAAAACCTGAATTCCCCGTTTGGCATGGCATTGGTAGGCGACACTTTTTATGTGGCCAATGCCGATGCCCTGGTTAAATTCCCATATCAGGAAGGCCAGACAAAAATCACCGCACAAGGCGTAAAAGTCACCGACCTGCCTGCGGAACGTAATCACCACTGGACAAAGAATATCCTGCCTAACAAAGATGGCAGCAAGATTTATGTCACGGTAGGCTCTAACAG
Source organism: Methylophilus sp. (assembly GCA_035460345.1). Taxonomy (GTDB): domain Bacteria; phylum Pseudomonadota; class Gammaproteobacteria; order Burkholderiales; family Methylophilaceae; genus Methylophilus. The sequence continues at coordinate 10,651 of DATHWT010000201.1, forward strand.
CAATGTCGGTGAAAACGGCATGGAGACTGAAAAAGAGCGCGCAGCGATCTGGGAAGTGGACGCCGCTTCCGGCGAACACAATATCTTTGCATCCGGTTTGCGCAACCCTAACGGTTTGGCCTGGGAACCCGACAGTGGCGCCCTATGGGTAGTCGTGAATGAGCGCGACGAGATAGGCAGCGACCTGGTGCCGGATTATATGACTTCGGTGTCACAAGGTGGCTTTTATGGCTGGCCTTATAGCTATTACGGCCAGCATGTTGATACCCGCATCAAGCCACAGAATCCCGATCTGGTCGCAAAGGCGATCAAACCGGATTATGCGCTGGGCTCGCACACCGCTTCACTGGGATTAACCCCTGCCAAAGGTAACAAGCTGCCTGATCAATTCAAGAATGGCATGTTTGTTGGCCAGCATGGCTCCTGGAACCGCATCCCTTACAGCGGTTATAAAGTGATCTTTGTGCCATTTGAGAGTGGTAAACCGGCTGGCAAACCGATTGATGTGCTGACAGAATTCCTCAATGTGGATGGCGAAGCGCAAGGTCGTCCGGTAGGCGTGCTGGTTGATAAACGCGGCCATCTGCTGGTGGCTGATGATGTCGGCAATGTGATCTGGAACGTGAAAAGCAGCAGTAAAACTGCCACTAAATAATGCTTGAGAGCGGTTGCCATGCTGCGCCACATCGCTGTGCAGCATGGCAATCAGTGTATGTAACGAATGGTGATGATGTCTAAACTGTTGAATAAAACGAGTATGCGAGTGGCTGCGGAGAATGGACATCTTTTAGAGAAATTACGCTATATACAGGACGATACGCCTGGCTACAGCCGTCAGGCATACCGGGGGAAATTCAGGTATCTTGACCAGCATGGCGAGGTACTGAAAGAGGAAAAAGACATCAGCCGTATTGTGGCCCTGCGCATACCACCCGCCTGGCAAACCGTATGGATCTGCACACGGGCCAACGGGCATCTGCAAGCCACCGGGCGTGATGCCAAAGGCCGCAAGCAATACCTTTACCATGCAGAATGGCGCAAGCAGCGAGAAGCAAAGAAGTACGAGCACATGATTGAATTTGGCCTGCAACTGCCAGGCATACGCGCCCATATTGCGCGCGATCTGGCATCCTCCGGCCTGGGCAAGGAAAAAGTGTTGGCCATGCTGATCTACCTGCTGGAAAACACCTTGATACGGATAGGCAATGATGAATACGCCAAGACCAACAAGTCGTTCGGGTTAACCACTTTGCGTAACCGCCATGTCGAGATACAAGGCAGTGAAATACAGTTTCATTTCCGCGGTAAAAGCGGTGTGGAGCACAGCCTGAGCCTGCGTGACCGGCGCCTGGCACGCCTGATCCGCAATATGCGCGAGTTGCCCGGACAGACGCTGTTCCAGTATGTGGATGCAGAAGGCGAACGCCATGCCATCGGCTCGGCAGAGGTGAATGAATATTTGCAGCAGATCACCAATGGCGATTTTACTGCCAAGGATTTTCGTACCTGGTTTGGCAGTTTGCATACCCTGATGGCGCTCAGTGAACTGGAACCGTATACCAGCGTCACAGAAGCAAAAAAGAATATTGTGGCGGCCATTTGTGTGGCCGCCTCAAAATTGGGTAACACGCCTGCCATCTGTCGTAACAGTTATGTGCATCCGTGGATACTGGAATGTTACCTGGCTGGCACCGAATTCCGGCAACCAGTGCAGGAAGCAGACTATAAAGAAACTGAATTAAGTGCGGCTGAACAGAGCATGCTATGCCTGCTACAGCAGCGATTAAAGGCTCGCACCTGACCCATTGAAACGCTTTTAAAGGCAGTCTAGCCATTCACACAGAATTCTAGTTTGAGAAGTTTTGCTGACTCTCCTTCACATTATTGGAGATGAACAAGAGATGAAAAATATATTATTGCTGTACGGAAATGAGTTGAGTCACAATGCGTTGAAGGATTTGATCAATGCCGATAGTGCCATGCACCTGGTTGAAGAAGTCAGTGATGCGGGCGAGGCGATTGCGAAAATCCGTGCGCAGAAATTCGATGTCGTCATCCTGGATGTGTCATCGCCGGAAAAGAATGGGCTGGAGACATTCTGCGATCTGAAACAGGCGTATCCCTCATTGCCTATCCTGATTATCAATGGCAGCGACCAGGTCGACCGCATGGCGAACTTCACGCGCCTGGGTTGCAAAGGCTACCTGTCATACACCGCCACCAGCGCACAGGTGGTACCGGCGATTAAATCGATTGCGCGTGGACAATCCTACCTGGCCTCAACCCACGAAAAACTGGATGAACGCAACCACCCCATGCTACATGAGCGTTTGTCACTGCGTGAGCTGCAAGTCTTTTTCAAATTGATCAAAGGCCAAGCGGTGAATTCGGTGGCGGAAGAACTATCGATAGCACCCGGCTCGGTCAGTGTGTTCCGATCCAAGATACTCAAGAAGATGAACATGAATAACAATGCGTCGCTGATTCATTATGCGCTGGATCATCATTTGATCAGTTAATCGCTACACCAAGCAGTATTCAATTGCACTACTCACAGGCCAGGCTCATCACGTTGAGACCTGGCTTTAATTTTTTACTTCATGAACTGGAGACAAAAAAATCTGCCACCCGACAATGGTCAGGTGGCAGATTCAATATAACTATCTAAATAGAAACTTATGATCAGGACTTTTTAATCGCAAACTGCATTTGCTCAATCGCTTCCCATGAGATCAGCGAACCGACCATCACCACAGCAAAACCTAAACCGGCAGTACATACAATGGCAAGGGTCAAGGTGGAAATCGCGCCACGCTCACGGATAGAGAATATATATTTCACGCCACGGTACACCAGTGCGATCGACGCCAGGATGGCAATCCCATGCACAACAACGTTAAAGCTCAGGCTAGGCACCACATAAAACACCGAGGTTAACCAAAGCGGCGTAGTAGCAATGGCAATGATTAACAAGGAATCACGGAAGCTGGGTTTTTTGTCTACCATTTCAGCCAGGTTCTGGGTGATCCAGGCCATCGCCAGAATGACGGCGACCTGCAGTACAAATAATTCTGCACAAATCATAAATAAACGATTACCCGGCAAAGTATCCATAAACTGCCTTGGGTAATTATGATGCAACCTGAAATACATCATGATGCAAGGGATCAGCGACAAAGGCAGCACATAGAATAATAGCAACTGTGTTACGCCCGGCTTTTCAGTTCTGGCCTTTTTCTCTGTGGCTTTTGGCGTCACATAATCAAATAATCGGATAAGGTTCATGATGTACTCCTAACTACTATTGAAAGATTTTTGCTTACGAACTTAATCCTCTAGTAAATTGCAAATCAGGGATAAACACCTGATCAAGCGAGAGATGATTAAATAAGAAAGCTGTTAATCGCTATTATGGAGACTTGCCAAAAAGTCACTACAAGTCTGCGTCTGATTTAGGTGTAGGAAAATACAGATTTTTCCTGACAGTCGACTCCCACAGATAAATGCTTTTTATTCAGCCACTTAGCCGGAATCCCAGTCTTTTTCAATCATTTATGCTTTTTTATCCTCTGCCTCTGATAGCCTAATCAGTTGCTTCCTACAGCCAGTGAGCCTGGTACTGCCTAAATATTTATCAACTACTGATAAGGAATTTGGAAAAAGCTCACTGAATTTCTAAAGGTGTATTTCATCACCAACACCGACTCAATTCATATGTGAATATTCAACAGAATATAAATCTGACCCTGATGCAAAAACTTAAGGCACACGATGTCGCGTTTGCCTTCCCATCATGACCTTGAATAGGCCGGATGTGGTGGAAAGAAACAAAGTGATTAAATACAATCGTGAGTCCACAAAAAGGAGGCAAAAAAGCCGCTGGTCGCCCATCGTTGATCGGGTAAAGCGATTCCTACACACATTTGCGACTCACTCCGATGCAGCGATTTTAATGCCATTGGCATACTAAAGTTTCTATACATAATCACTTAAATTTTGGAGAACGATCATGGCAGATAATGATGATGTGATTGATACATTGAATGATTTGATTGAGACATCTAAAGATGGCGAAGAAGGCTTCCGTAACTCAGCTGAAAATGTGGATGATCCGCAACTGAAAGCGTTCTTTTTGCGCCGTTCACTAGAGGTTGCTTCAAGTGCGCAGGAACTGCAAGGTCTGGTGCGCTCGCTAGGTGGTGACCCGGCTGAGTCCAGCACTATCGGTGGTGCATTGCACAGACGCTGGATTGATTTAAAAACCGCACTCACCAGCAACGACACTGTTGCAGTGTTGAATGAAACCGAGCGTGGCGAAGATGTCGCTTTAAATGCCTACCGCAAAGCGGCCGAGAAAGATTTGCCTATCAATGTGCGCATGGTAGTGACTCGCCAGCTTGAAGGCGCTAAACGCAATCATGATGAAGTAAAACATCTGCGTGACGCAGCCCGCGCTGCCGCAGAAGCGCACTAATAGCTAAGTCGTAAAAAAGCCCTGTCCATTTGGACAGGGCTTTTTGTTTGGCTGAAAGCGCTTACAAAGCTTCAGCACTCCAGTCATGCAGCACCTGGTCCAGGGTACGGTTGATTTTTACTACGCCACCTTCTGTGGAAATCACCCAGCTCACTGGGATGTAATGATGGGTGCCTGACTCATCTTTTTTGAGCTTGATGGAGTCCGGGCCATCCGTGTGATCAACCACCGCAAACTGTTCCGCCTGGGCGGTATGTACCGGCATATCCTCTTTAATTTCATGTGCTTCAATCATGGTGTTTTCCCTTCGATTTCTTGTGAATAAAACCCTATTTTGCATGGCCCGCATACGCAGGCACTAGGCCACAATGACTGAAATTTTTGTAGGAATATCTAAACGACGCATGGGTGGTCAAGTGCAAACAGAAAATCATCTTTCTCTGACAGACAAATCATCGATAATCCTACGGCATTTCAATGAGTGACTATTTATCATCTTTTGGGAAGGTGATGCATTTCACTTGCTAATACTTGTATTTTAAAAAATTGAAGTACCTACAAACCGGAGAATGTGATGGCTTTATTTTATGTCAGCGCGAGCAAAGCTAAAGAAGATCTTCCTTTCTGGACATCAAGCGTGATTGCTGATGATATGGAAGCAAGTTACAAGATAGGCAAAGAGCGTTTCGAGACGGAAAATCCCGATTTAAATGTTGAGGATTTCACACTAGTGGCTACGGGTGAATCGGTAGAAAAGTCGATTACCACCTGATTGCGTCATGCATTTACGCCCTCAAAACTTTAACGATTATTAAGGAAAAGAATGATGAAAATCCATGACCAAGTAACAGAAGAACGTCGCAAACTGGCGGAACTGATTGAAGGCTTTGATATTGCCATGCTGACATTCATTGACGGCCAGGGCGCCTTGATCAGCCAGCCTATGGGTCCGATTGAACTGGATGCTGAAGGCAATATCTGGTTTTTCACTGACAGCCATTCAGAAAAAACGCAGCATCTGGAAGAGCTTAACCTGGCCTTTAGCGGAGAATCTGATGGTACTTATGTATCTTTATCCGGCTCCGGAGAGTTAGTCACAGACCAGGCGCGCAAGGAAGAATTATGGTCACCATTTGTCAAACCCTGGTTTCCGGAAGGACCTGACTCGCCAAACCTGGCGTTGCTAAAATTTGTACCGCACACTGCAGAATACTGGGATGCACCGCATAGCAAAGTCGTCAGGTTATTTGCAATGGCCGCATCAATTATGGCTGCACGGCCGATCGGCTTAGGCGATCATGAGCATTTGAATCACCTTTAATGAGTCATTATTGTCCATGCCTCATGGATATAGTGATTCAAGACGCTAGCAGCTTCGTTTGCATAGTCTCTACAAACAAACAGCCCGACACTAGGTCGGGCTGTTTGTTATGCAAGTTAAGTATTGATTACTTGTTCATGACGTACATAGTCACTTCGAAGCCAAAACGCATTTCAGTAGCAGCTGGTTTAGTCCACATAGTCATTCTCCTTGAGGGTTAAGAGTGCATCACATGATGCATCTCGTTAGGAATCACTATACGCAGATGCAGTGCAAATGGCTTGCGTCACATCCCTAAAAATAAGTCATGATTTTACGTAGCGGATTGAGCTGGTAACGTTGTTTTTAACCACCACCAGCCCATCAGGCCTGAGAGCAGCGATCCAGTGAGGATGGCCATTTTAGACAATTCAATGATTTCTGCACTACCCGCAAAAGCCAGGTTAGTAATAAAAATTGACATGGTAAAGCCTATCCCTCCCAGCATCCCGGCACCGATGATATGCGTCCAGCGCAACGGTTCAGGCAATGTGCACACTCCCGCCCGTACAGCGCACCAGACGGCAAGCAAAATACCAATTGGTTTACCCAACAGCAGCCCTGCGATGATGCCGAGACTGTTGGTGTGTGAAAACACCTCGCTCATACTGTGCCCCTGCAGATGCACGCCTGTATTTGCAAATGCGAAAACTGGCAAAATCAGGAAAGCCACTGGAGAGTGCAGGGAATGCTCCAGGCGATGTGAGGGTGAGATCTCATCCTCGCCCTTTGTGCTCGAAAAAGGGATTGCGAATGCCAATGCTATCCCGGCCAAAGTTGCATGTACGCCCGATTGAAGCGTTAACCACCACAGCAATGCCCCACCCAGAATGTAGGGAACCATAGCTGTCACACGCCAGTGATTCAGCGTAAACAATAGTGCCAACACAGCAAACGCGGCCGATAGATAGGTCATGGAGATGGATGCGGTATAAAACACGGCAATCATGATTGCAGCTCCCAGGTCATCGATCACCGCAAATGCGACCAGAAATACCTTGAGTGGCAAAGAGACGCGTTGCCCCAACAGTGATAGCACACCCAATGCGAATGCGATATCAGTTGCCATCGGTATACCTATTCCGGACTGATACTCAGTGCCATGATTAAGCTGCCAGAAAATAAGCGCCGGCACAAACATGCCGCCGATAGCTGCAATCGTGGGGAGCAGTGCGTTATTGAGGCTGGATAACTCCCCCACATACAACTCACGTTTTAATTCGAGGCCAATGAGCAGGAAGAAAATCGCCATCAGCCCATCATTGACCCATTCTTCCAAACTCAGGCCTAAGCAGTGGCTATGCCACAAGGTATGGTAGTGTTCGGCAAAAGTGCTATTGGCAATGACGAGTGCCAGCATGGTTGCCAAGAGCAGGAATGCGCTACTGGCCTGCTCTGAAGCTAAAAAACGTCGAAATGTCTGGCTTGGCTGGCGCATATGATGATCAAATTCAAATAAAACAAGCCAGTCATATCCAGTGATTAATGGCTAAAAGTATACGGGTTGCGGTTACTCGCCAATCGCAAAACCGATGCCGAACATGGTTTGTGCCTGGTTGTAATCCAGCAGCGAAACGCCATAGCCACTGGCGAGCATGGCGTAAAACTTCACGCTTTCACTCTTGAGTGGTTTGTAATGCACATCAAACTTCACGTAGCCTTTGTTATCACTTCGTAGATTGTTTCGGAGTGTGACGCTCGCAGCCGTGTCGTTGGCTTCATTATCCCAGCGCAAACTGACGTCGCCGTAGCCCATATACTTGCTGATATTCGGGTTGTCGTCATCTGATTTACTTTCCGGAATGCGCCACCATGGCTTGAACAACAGGCTGTAGCGCTCATTCAGTTGCCAGCCGCCTTGCAGGTAAATCCTGTTCCAACCGCGTGACAGTGGCTGGGAACGCCCATTGGACTCATGCACTACGCCCAGATTCAACATGTCTGGCATGACTGCCCATTGTTTAGTTTCACCAGGTTTATTGAGGCCCAACGACAAAATCAGTTCAGGAGAGTAGTTGTGGTCTCGCATGGGGCGCGATTGGTCTTTTTCAGTCACTTGCCAGAAAGATTGCTGGGTATAAGCCCCCCAAAGCCTGGCGCTCTGTACCCAGTTATTCTCAGGCAACCAGTCAGACAGATTCATGAGCTGGGTTTTCAGGCTGATCTGGAAATGCAGGTCATTGTTGCTCAAATCCCTATCCTGGGTGTTAGGCCTGGAAGGTGAGGTAGGTACATCATTTGGATTGGTGGAGTATGTCCCCACGATGTAATTCAGCTGATGCGTTTCTAAGTCGGTAAAATGCAGCTCATCCTGTGGATTCAAGTGCCATTTACGTGTCAGATAGGTCGTTTTTGCATCCACCGATTTGACCAGGTTCTCCTGTTTGGTTGAAAGCACAGGGGCTGCAACCTTGCTAGAAGTATATTGCTC
>DATHWT010000202.1:0-4558 GCA_035460345.1 Methylophilus sp.
TGTGGGCAATAATCGAGAAATTACGAATGTTCTTCATGTTCTGCTATAGGTTGATTACAAGCAAGAAAGGCGCTTTACGCGCCTTTCCGAATTTGCTGGCATTTTACAGCAAACGCCTATTTATCAGGGATTTATTTTAAAACGCCCAAGCTGCACGGCGCTTTAAAACAGGCCCTTACTTGCTTACCTTGATCGGGACATACAAAGTATTCTCGCCTCTGAGTACCAGCACCGCGACCGTTTTTCCAGCAGCGACAGCGTTGATCTGCTTATTGAACAGGTCCACGCTCTGGCTTTCATTATTGTTCAGCCCCAGGATCACGTCGCCACGGCGAATGCCAGCCTGGGCTGCTGCGCCCACGCTTTCAGCCACCAGCAGGCCGTTTTTGCCATTCAGTTTTTTCTTTTGCTGTGGCGTCAGTTCACGCAAGGTCAAACCAATTTTATTGGCTTCCGGTTTGGAAGGCTCTTTGCTTGAAGCTGGTGCATCCACTTGCTCGTTCGGCATTTCACCCACACCAAGTTGCAAGGTTTTGCTGGCACCTTTACGCACAATTTCCACGGGCACTACTTTACCCGGCTTGATAGAAGCCACCACACGTGGCAAATCACCGGAAGTCACAATCGGCTTGCCATCAAACTTGAGGATAATATCGCCGACTTCCAGGCCACCTTTATCCGCCGGACTATTTTTCTCAACCCCGGCAATCAATGCACCACTGGTTTGTTTGAGGCCAAAAGAATCCGCCAGGTCCTTGGTCACTTCCTGAATACCAATACCTAACCAGCCACGGGAAATACGGCCGGTTGCTTTCAACTGGTTGGAGATATCAATGGCAACATCAATCGGGATACTGAAAGACAAGCCCATAGAACCGCCACTTTTGCTGTAAATCTGAGAGTTAACGCCGACCACTTCACCGCGCAGGTTGAACAGCGGGCCTCCAGAGTTACCCGGGTTGATAGCGACATCAGTCTGGATAAACGGCACATAGTTTTCTTGTGGTAACGCACGGCCTTTGGCACTCACGATACCGGCAGTCATGGTATTTTCCAGGCCAAACGGGGAACCGATGGCCGCTACCCACTCGCCGACTTTCAACGTGGTTGGATCGCCCACTACCACTTTAGGCAAACCAGTGGCTTCAATTTTAATCAGCGCTACATCGGTACGTTTGTCAGCACCAATGATTTTCGCCTTGAATTCGCGCTTGTCAGACAGCTTGACCAGTACTTCATCAGCCTCACTCACCACGTGCGCATTGGTCAGAATATAACCGTCGCTACTGATGATAAACCCTGAGCCCAATGACTGAGTTTTATAATCCTGCCCGCCGTCTTGTCCTGGCATGCCGGGCATTCCCGGAATCCCGAAACGACGTAGCAGCTCCTGCAGGTTCTCATCATTTGGCATACCGGGGAAACCCATCCCACCACCACCGTGGACCACAGAGGTGATACTGATGTTGACCACCGTTGCCCCCTGCTTTTCTGCCAGCTCGGTAAAATCAGGCAAGTCCTTGGCCTGTACCGGCATGACAAACATACTTAATGACATGGTATATGCCAGCAGTACTCCAGAAATCCATTGCTTCATCATGATTTTCCTATTATTTAATTAATTCAAAAATGCCACTATTTTTAAACTTGCATTCAAAGTTGCCAAACAAAATATTAATTTCAAGCTTTGACTATTGTTAAAACACTTCTTCAGATGGTGCCCGGCATACGCAAAAACAAGGGGCTGAAATACATTGCCATGCCTGACAACGCCAGACACAACCAGCGTACTCAATGCAGATTGATGAAAGGCTGTCGTCATGAATTGGAAGAGATATCAGGGATGGAAGAGATTGGTGATGTGCATGCTGTATGCAATATAAGCAGAAGTCGTTCGCTTGATTATTTTTTAAAGGTCACCTGCTGCGCTATCTGCTCAACGGTTTGCGCAGGCACCTCACCTACGACAACCAGCTGGTAACCATTCAGCACATGCGCATAGACATTGGTGGAGCCCATGTTTTTCTTGCCTATACGGGGCTGCATGCCTTTAATCACCGGCTCGACGAACAGTGACACCGAAGCCAGGCCATCAGAGAAAATTAATTGCTGCACGGGCACTGCCCGGCCGGGTACGTGAAGCCGGATCTGGTCTACCTTTTTATACCCGGCAGGCAGGTTGGCAATCACCAGATTATTTTCCACGTGGGTCAAATCGGTGGTGTCGTCCATCACATAGGGTTTGGAAGCATCAATCTTAGGCTGGAACCAATCAAGGTCTTTGGTTTGCAACATCGAAACCTGATTAAATCCAATTTGTTCCAAGGTATGCCCTTGCGTATCCAGCATACTCATTTTAAGCAACAGACCATATTCGCTATCAGACCAGACGCGGTACTGGTAACGCAGACTGTCATTCGGGATCATATCGATCACTTGCGCTAACCGTCCGGCGATGCGCTCTTGGCCAATATATTTTAATTTGTAGTTTTGCTTGAGGGGTTGCAGTTGGGTAGGCAACATGGCCGGAAACAGGTTCTGGCCACGACGCTTTTCAATCACGACTTTGTCATTTTTAGCGTTAAAGATAACAATATCATCGCCCTCACTGAATACTTCACGTGGGCGACCATCCAACACGACATTACGCGTGAATTCACGCCCAGCTTCATTGATGTGCGTAATTTGAACGGAGCGAATAATCGCTCCGTTGTGATAGATGAACAATCCCTGGTAATTTAGCTCTCTGGCTGCAGAAGCGGTTTTCTGCATGGTGGGCCATAAATCTTCTTCCGCCCATGCCTGCTGGCAGAGCAAACACGCGAACAATACACGAATTACACACTGCACAGACATACCAATCACGGTTAAATTTATTCGCCAGCGTTGTAAGTTACATTGTGGATATAGTAAGTCGCACTATTTGGGGAATAGTTGTGATGCGCCATGACATACTGATCAGTTTCACTATCAGCAATCTGTACTGTTTCGACTGCAGCTGGCTGATTGAGCACAAACATACCGACAAAAAAAGCGGCTGCTACGGATGCCGCAATTGACCAGATGTATTTACTCGGTCGGGGGCGTAACTGCGTCACGGTATTGCTTGCAGGTAGCTGCGGCGCCAAGACCACAGGCTCATCATTCAACGCAGCCATGATTCGGCTGGTCATATCCGGCTGTACCCAATATTCTTCACGGATGACATCACGAATGACGTGATAATCTTGCCAGGCTTGAGCTACCTCTCCGGTAGACTTTGCCGCGAGAAAAATATGCTCGCAGCGCTCAATATCGGCTTCGCCGTCAATTAAAGCGGACAATTGCTGCTTCATAATAACCCCAAGTCAATCAATGTTTTTATGTTAGCACTTAACAAATTATTTGTCATAACACCTATAGATTCAAAAAAGTAATTGCATCAAAATGGACTGGCTTACCAACGCTTATGCTGTGGCGTATCCAGCAATGGTCTCAGTTTTGCAGCAATGGTTTCACGTGCGCGGAAAATGCGTGAACGCACGGTACCAATCGGACATTGCATGACCGTGGCAATGTCTTCATAACTCAAACCTTCAAGTTCGCGTAAGGTGATGGCCGTACGTAATTCTTCTGGCAATGCACCAATCGCATCGTTCACAGTTTGAGCGATTTCTTTAGTCATCAGGGAAGTCTCAGGCGTCTCCATCGTACGCATGTCCTGGCCCTCATCAAAATTCTCTACATCTTCAATTTCAATGTCCTGCATCACTTGTGGCTTGCGCCCCATGGAGACCAGGTAATTCTTGGCAGTGTTGATGCCTATCCGATACAACCATGTATAGAAGGCGCTGTCGCCACGAAAACTGTGCAAAGCACGATAAGCTTTAATAAAGGATTCCTGAACCACATCCTCGACTTCTGCCTGGTCGCGAATCATACGCGACAATAGACGCCCAAGTTTGCGGTTGTACTTCTCGACCAGCAATCCGAATGCGCGTTTATCGCCCTGCTGGGCACGTTCAACCAGCAACTGGTCGAACTCTCTATTCTCTATCTGTTTGGCGTTTGCCGCCTGAACAGTCATATCGCGATGACTCCCTTGGGTAATTTTCTGATTGGGAGTAGTATACGCTTTTGTATTGTTTTCAACGAACCCGGTGCGTGTTAGCGCCTCTAATTTTGTTGTATTTAACATCGCCTCATCCCTTATTTTTGCCTGCCAATGCAACATGCAATACAGACATTTGTCTGACACTGCCCTATTTGCAAAGTTCCTTTGATTTAACAACCTATGAATAAAGTCTTTGATGTTTTAATCATTGGCAGTGGACTGGAAGGGCAATCTCTCGCCCTGCGGCTTGCTGAAAATTACCGCATTTGCATCCTCAGTAAACGTGAGCTTTCCATGAGCGCCAGCAACTGGGCACAAGGCGGTATCGCAGCAGTACATAATAGTGAAGACTCTATAGAAGCGCACATTCAGGACACCCTGGATGCGGGGGCAGGATTATGCGATAGCGAAGTCACGCGCATGGTGGTCAATAATGGGCGTGCCAGCATTGAATGGCTCTTGCAA
>DATHWT010000203.1:0-5736 GCA_035460345.1 Methylophilus sp.
CCTGGCGCGTACCGTTGAGTATTTCCGTATCCCGCGCTCGGTATTAACCATCTGTTTGGGTAAATCCACTTATGCCCGTTGCGGCATCATCGTGAACGTCACACCATTTGAACCAGAGTGGGAAGGCTATGTCACACTGGAATTCAGCAATACAACACCGTTGCCTGCCAAAATTTACGCAGGTGAAGGTTGCGCCCAGGTACTGTTTTTTGAATCAGATGAAGTGTGCGAAACCAGCTATAAAGACCGCGGTGGCAAATACCAGGGCCAGGTCGGCGTGACATTGCCCAAAATATAATTTCTCCGTCATTCTGGCGCAGGCCAGAATCCAGGCCTGCTAAAAACTGCCCATCACATTGATATGCAACCCTCTGCTTATATCATGAGTAATCAACGTAATGGGACATTGTATATCGGCGTTACATCGAACCTCATACAGCGGGTTTGGCAACATAAAAATGGTGCGACTGAAGGCTTTACCAAGAAATATGGTTTACACATGCTTGTTTGGTATGAACTGCACGCCACTGTGGAATCCGCGATTACCCGTGAAAAAGCACTTAAATTTTGGAAGCGTATCGCTAAATTACGCATTATTGAACAGATGAATCCAGATTGGCTGGATCTGTATCCTGAAATTACTGGTCTGGATTCTGGCCTACGCCAGAATGACAGCCATTAAAAAGGTTGACTATGAAATTTAGATTTCCCGTCGTCATTATTGATGAAGACTTCCGCTCCGAGAACTCTTCCGGTCTCGGCATCCGAGTATTGGCTAAAGCCATTGAAGAGGAAGGGACTGAAGTACTGGGCGTCACCAGTTACGGCGACCTCACCTCATTCGCACAACAGCAAAGCCGTGCCTCTGCGTTTATCCTGTCAATTGATGATGAAGAAATCGTCGAGGAAAAACCGGAAGCGATCGAGCAATTGCGTAACTTTGTGCAGGAAATCCGTTACCGCAATGAGGAAATACCTATTTTCCTGCACGGTGAGACACGTACCAGCCGCCATATTCCCAACGATGTATTGCGCGAATTGCACGGCTTTATTCATATGAACGAAGACACGCCGGAATTCGTCGCGCGCCTGATTATCCGCGAAGCCAAAGCTTACCTGGATAGCCTGCCACCGCCCTTCTTTAAAGCGCTGACGCATTACGCTGCGGATGGCTCCTATTCCTGGCACTGCCCAGGTCACTCCGGTGGCGTGGCTTTCCTGAAGTCGCCGGTTGGGCAGATGTTCCACCAGTTTTTTGGTGAAAACATGCTGCGTGCCGACGTGTGTAATGCTGTTGATGAATTAGGCCAGTTACTCGACCATACCGGCCCGGTAGCGGCATCCGAACGCAATGCGGCACGTATTTACAACTGCGATCACTTGTATTTTGTCACTAACGGTACATCGACCTCCAACAAGATCGTCTGGAACTCCACCGTGGCGCCGGGCGACATTGTGGTGGTTGACCGTAACTGCCATAAGTCTGTGTTGCACTCTATCATTATGACCGGCGCGATACCGGTATTCCTGATGCCGACCCGTAACCATTTCGGCATTATCGGCCCTATCCCGAAAAGCGAATTTGCCTGGGAAAACATCCAGAAAAAAATCGCGCGCAACCCGTTTGCCAGCGATAAAAATGCCAAGCCCCGTGTGCTGACCATTACGCAATCCACCTATGACGGCGTGTTGTATAACGTCGAAGAAATCAAGGAAATGCTGGATGGCAAGATTGACACCCTGCACTTTGACGAAGCCTGGTTGCCACATGCGACTTTCCATGACTTCTATGGTGACTACCATGCGATTGGCGCTGACCGCCCACGCTGTAAAGAGTCCATGGTATTTTCCACCCAATCTACCCACAAACTGCTGGCTGGCTTAAGTCAGGCCTCGCAGATTTTGGTGCAGAATGCCGACAACAATCAGTTGGACCGCGACTTATTTAACGAAGCCTACCTGATGCATACATCGACCAGCCCGCAATATTCGATTATTGCCAGCTGTGACGTCGCCGCGGCCATGATGGAAGCGCCAGGCGGTACAGCGCTGGTTGAAGAGTCCCTAAAAGAAGCGTTAGACTTCCGCCGCGCGATGCGTAAAGTAGATGAAGAATGGGGCGTTGACTGGTGGTTTAAAGTCTGGGGGCCGACCGATTTGTCCGAAGATGGCCTGGAAGAACGCGATGCCTGGATGTTGAAAGCCAATGAGCGCTGGCATGGATTTGGCAACCTGGCCGAAGGCTTTAATATGCTGGACCCGATTAAAGCCACCATCATTACGCCCGGCCTGGATGTAGATGGCGACTTTTCCGAAGTATTTGGTATCCCTGCTGCGATTGTCACCAAATACCTGGCTGAACACGGCGTGATTGTCGAAAAAACTGGCCTCTATTCATTCTTTATCATGTTCACCATCGGCATCACCAAAGGCCGCTGGAATACGATGGTAGCTGCCTTGCAGCAGTTTAAAGATGACTACGACAAGAACCAGCCACTGTGGAAAGTGCTGCCTGAGTTTGTGCAGAAACATCCTCGTTATGAACGCATAGGCCTGAAAGAGTTATCGACACAGATCCATGAAGTCTATAAAGCAAATGATGTTGCGCGCCTGACGACCGAAATGTATTTGTCGGACATGGTACCTGCCATGAAACCAACGGATGCTTTCTCGAAAATGGCGCACCGCGAGATTGAACGCGTTGCGATTGATGACCTGGAAGAGCGTGTCACCGCTGTGTTGCTGACGCCCTACCCGCCTGGTATTCCATTGCTGATTCCAGGAGAACGCTTTAATAAAGTGATTGTGAATTACCTGAAATTTGCGCGTGAGTTTAACGAGAAATTCCCGGGGTTTGAGACGGATAACCATGGGTTGGTGAAGCAGTTGGTGAATGGCAAAGCGGAATACTTTGTTGATTGTGTTAAGCACGAAGACTAAGATTAGCTAATTTGTAAGAAAGTAGCGGAAACAAGCTGTAGTGGCTTAGTTTCCGTTTTTTTGCGTATGGGCTAGTCGCTTTTAGCTTAACTGATGCATTGTTTTTCGCCCCTAGGCGAGTTACTTTTCTTTGCTTGCACAAAGAAAACGTAACCAAAAGAAATGCACCCTAGCATCCGCTTATTTCCTGCGTTGCTCGTCAACGTTGGCGTCCAACGAAACTCGCCCTAGCGGCTTGCAAAGAACGCAAGCCATCGCGGAACTCGAACAGACGCTGGCCGAAGACTCCCAAGCTGACTGCGCTACTCGGCGCGTCAGATAGTGGCCCGGGAAAACCACACGCTTTCAGTTACGTGAGACTAGCCACATTTATTCCCGCTCCACTATTGAAATAAAACAAAACCAAAAGCAAGAGACAACAGACAACAGACAACAGACAACAGACAAGAGACAAAACGGTATTTGTCGTTGGGTTTAGTCTTAGAAATTAAAAAGCTCACTTAGCGCGTTCTGTTCATTGCGTCCCGCCAACGCTACATCGTGGTGGTTTGCAACGGGCCCCTATCTGACGCGCCGAGTAGCGCAGTCAAAATAAGGAAAAAGGGAGAGACTGTTTGAGCTCCGCGGTGGCTTGCGTCTTGTGCAAGCCGCTAGGGCGAGTTTCGCGACCGCTTATGCCTAAGTCCGGCAACGCAACGGACGAAAGTCCTAATTCGAGCAACGCAGGATATAAGCGGAAGCTAGGGTGCCCTTTACTTTGGTGATTTTGCTTTGGGCAAGCAAAGAAAAGACACTCGCCTAGGGGCGAAATAAAACGGTGAATATTCTGAAGAAATATATATTTAGGATATATAGCAAGCGCAGGACTCGCTATTCGATTGACACTAAGTTAATTATCGCCTCGCCTGGATTCTGGCCTCCGCCAGAATGACGGCCTATTGCATGACGCTCTGGCTTTTGCATAAGCCAACTGTTACGTTATTGCCAGGTTTGTTAGAGTGATCCTATGAGAAATCACTACTTATCTGAAAGCTGATTCACAAGCGATCAAGCTTTTAAATCACGCCGCTGATAAACCATATCACTATACTGCAACCCTTTTTCAGAAGTATTTGCCTGTTCCGACACCAACTCCCACTCACCCATATCCAGTTCAGGGAAAAAAGCATCGCCCTCCACCTGCACAAACACCCGGGTAAGGTATAAACGTGTCACCTGCGGCAACCCCTGCATATACAATTCCGCACCACCAATCAAAAACGGCTCATCATCCCCCGCACAAACCGCCAGTGCCTCCGGCATCGAATGCACCACCTTCGCCCCCTCAACCTTGTAATGCGGGTCGCGCGTGACGATCACCGTCGTCCGCCCAGGCAATAAACGCCCCAGTGACTCATAGGTTTTACGGCCCATGATGATATGGTGCCCCATAGTGAGGCTCTTGAAACGTTTCAAATCTTCCGGCAAATGCCAGGGCAACTGGTTATTGTGACCAATCACACGGTTATCCGCGTGCGCTACGATCAGGGATAGTGCTTGCATCATATTCTTCTTAAAAAGCGGAGAGCCGTTTCAGGTCATTAATAATCGCTTCGCTGTGCCCGTCAGGGTTCACATTGCTGTAAATCTCCGCGATGGTGCCTTGAGGATCAATCACAAATGTGGTGCGCTTGGCTACCTGGAATACCACTAGGTTAAATAGTGCGCCATAGGCATCCGCCACCTGGCCATTAGTGTCTGCCAGTAGCGGGAACGACAACCGATGTTTGTGCGCAAAGCCGGCGTGGCTGGCAACGGTATCGACGCTGACACCAATCACTTCGGCACCCAGGGCGTGGATTTGCTGGATATCGTCGCGAAAATGGCAGGCTTCTTTGGTGCAGCCCGGCGTATCATCTTTTGGGTAAAAATAGAGCACGACCCATTTGCCATGCCAGTCGGCCAGGCGGCGTTTTTCACCCTGGGCATCCGGCAGTGTAAAATCAGGGGCTTTCATACCGATGCTGACCCGCGCAGATGGTTGTTGATATTGGCGGTAGCCCCACACGGCTAACCACAATAGCAGGCCATACATGATCAGTTTGACAAACATTCGTATTTTTCCTTTCCAAAAACGGGCCACACGACAGATGGGCCGTTGACGCTGCAAGCCGCTTATTGTACCTTAATCCGCCATCTGCCATTTTAAGGTCATCCGCAAACGTCTGAAGTGTTGCAACCTCCCCCATGAATAATGAAGCCATTGCAAAACTGTTGAAACTGATCGCTGCCGATCCACAACGGTGGGAGGCATACCAGAAACTGGCAGGCCTGATGCTGCAGAATGATGAGTTTCATGCTGCCGAGCAATATTTGCTCCAGGCGATAAGCTTGCAGCCGAAGTCGCTGCAATTACGCTTGCAGCTAGCAAATTTGCAGATGCGCACCCAACAGTTTTCAGCCGCGCATGACTCTTACAAACAGGCGATTAAGCTCGATGCCAAGCAGGCGCAAAGCTATTACCTGGATGCACGGGCATTGAAAAATATGGGGCGCACACCAGAGGCGATTTTGCGTTTGCGTACCGTCACCAAGCTGGACCCGCAGCATATCCAGGCATTTACCGAATGCGTCGATTTAATGCTGCAAGCTCAACAGTTTGAGCAGGCGGTTGCTGTACTCAAACAGGCAGTCACTGCACATCCTGAACATGTGCATTTTCACTACCGGCTAGGCGTTTTACACCAGCAATTACATGCATCAACGGAGGCGCTAGCCTGCATGGATGCCGCCATCAGGATCCAGCCGGATTTTGCT
>DATHWT010000204.1:0-5166 GCA_035460345.1 Methylophilus sp.
ACCTGCATGCCCAGAAAACCCTGACTCTTGCGATTGCCGCCTTCGGCAATCTGGAAAATCTTGGCCTCAGCCTCATCCAGCAATTGTTGTGCGTTACGGCCATTCGGCAAGTAAGCACTTTCAGCGATCCCCGTCCCTACAGTTACCAGCTGGCGCATGACGAAGCGTTCGCGCACAATTTCGGCATAGCGGCGTATGTTTGCCGCGGTCGGCGTATTTTGCGCCAGTGCGCCGAGATAGGCGACGCCGCCAATGGTAGTGAGCTCCGCTGAGCTTTCCAGAGATTCAGCGACGGTGACAATATCCGCAGGATGATTGCGCTCAATCAGTTTGGTGATATGTTCATAAATCAGTTTGTGGTCATGCTGATAGAAATCCTGGCCGGATAAAATATCGGCAATTTTGTCCAGCGCTTCGTTATCCAGCAACAGCCCGCCGAGGACGGATTGTTCGGCTTCTATGGAATGCGGGGGGAGTTTGAGAAATTCTAGTTGTTCATCAGCCATCTGATGATTATACCGAAAAGCGAATCGTGATTTTGGTGTTTTAAAGTTAACCCTGGATGAAGGCAGATAAAAGTGAGCAAATTATTGCCTGAGGACATGCAACGATATTTAAGTTCGGGTCAGAGAATGTAATTAAGAATTACTGATTTCTTGTACTTTTCTTTTCCGCCTTAGGCGAAAGGGAATGCTGGAAAAATACTGAAAAATAACCTCCCGTAAAAAAAACCAGAACAATTATCTTCAAACCAACAATCAATCACCACTGCACAAAAAATAAGCCCGGATATTACTATCCGGGCTTATTCAACAATTTAAACAACTAAATTTATTGTCCTAACGTTGGCGTCTTAATCCGCTCCGTTAAATGTGGTGCAATCACCTGCAACATCTGCCCGAACACTTTCGGGTTCGCGGCGACGATATTCCCGGTCCGCAACCAGCTTTCGTTACCTTCAAAGTCACCTACGATCCCGCCCGCTTCCTGAACCAGCAAAGCGCCGGCAGCAATATCCCAAGGTGACAAATTGATTTCAAAGAAACCATCAGAAAAACCTGCCGCTACATAAGCCAAATCAAGTGCAGCTGACCCTGGACGGCGCAAGCCGGAGGTTTTCTTTGCCATATCCCGGAAAATGTTGATATAGGTTTCGAGATAGCTGAAATCCTTGAACGGGAAGCCGGTAGATAGCAAAGCTTCCTGCAATCTGGCACGCTGCGTCACGCGGATACGGCGATTATTCAAAAATGCACCGCTGCCCCTGGTGGCAGTGAACAAGTCATTACGCACCGGGTCATAAATCACTGCTTGAGTAAGTACGCCTTTTTCCTGCAATGCTATCGAAATACAGTAAGACGGGAAACCATGCAAAAAGTTGGTGGTGCCATCCAGCGGATCTATGATCCAGATACTGTCTGCTTCGGCATTGGATTTGCCGCTTTCTTCACCAAGAAATCCGTGTTTTGGATAGGCATCTTTCAAGATATCGATGATCACCAGTTCAGCACCACGGTCGACTTCGCTGACAAAGTCGTTAGTATCCTTTTGTTCGATTTTTAAGGCGCCAATATCCTGGGCGGCACGGTTAATGATTTTGCCTGCTTCACGCGCAGCGCGAATGGCGACATTTAGGGTAGGATGCATGCTGTATTTGGGAGGATCAACTGATAAAATAGCATTTTAACGTTTTATCATGCGTTCACAAAATGAATTGCACTTTAAAATTGAATAAGAAATAAATTGAATAAGAAATTCAATTAGCACGCGCCAGTTTCATCATCTTAACCAGCCAGACTCATGACAACCCTCTTCAATAATATCCGCGTCATACTTTGCCAGACCAGCCATCCCGGCAACATTGGTTCCACTGCCCGTGCCATGAAAACCATGGGGCTGGACCGCCTTTACCTGGTCAGGCCCAAGCATTTCCCTGACCCTGAGGCGACGTCTTTAGCTGTGAATGCGGCTGGCGTACTCGAGGATGCAGTAGTGACACAAACATTGGAGGAAGCGCTGGCCGACTGCCAGTTTGTCATCGGTGTCAGCGGTAAAGAGCGTTCTTTGTCACAGCAAGTGATGACGGTACGTGAAGCGGCTCAGGTAGTGAAAATGACTGCCGAGCATAGTCAGGTCGCCTTGGTGTTTGGTACCGAGATGAGTGGACTCAGTAATGCCGAAGCAGATCTCTGCCATGTATTAGCCACTATTCCGGCCAACCCGGAATACACTTCACTTAATCTGGCACAGGCGGTGCAGATCATGAGTTATGAAGTGCGGATGGCGTTGACTACCGGCGAACTGCACTACCAGGAAAAACCATCTGAGCTGGCCACGCAGGATGATCTGGAACGCTTTTATGAGCATATGCGCGAAGTACTGGAGCATATAGGTTATATCAACCCGCGTGCGCCGAAAAAACTGTTCGAGCGTCTGCGCCGGCTATATGGCCGGACAAGACTGGAAAAAGAAGAAGTGAATCTGCTGCGCGGGATCCTGACACTTTCTGTGACCCCGAAAAAACATAAAAAGTACTAGGTAGCGCAATTTTGAAATAACCCTCAATCGAGACCACTTAAGTCTTAGCCTTGCGAATTTAACTCGGTCAGGTCATCCATATACCCGCAGGCCAAACCTGCCTTTGCGGCTGTCGCAACAACTTATGGCATAATGCGCGCATGTTTGATCACCTCAAAGAAGATATCTCTATTGTGTTTGACCGCGACCCAGCGGCCCGTACACATTTTGAAATCCTCACTACCTACCCTGGCGTGCACGCCTTGATTATCCACCGGCTCAGTCACTGGTTATGGACACACCGTTTGTACTGGTTTGGACGCTTGCTGTCTCATTTCGGGCGCTGGATCACCGGTATAGAAATCCATCCCGGTGCGGTGATTGGCCATCGCGTGTTTATCGACCATGGCATGGGCGTCGTCATTGGCGAGACAGCCATTGTTGGCGATGACTGTACCTTGTATCACGGCGTGACGCTCGGCGGCACCAGCTGGAATAAAGGCAAGCGCCACCCTACGCTGCAAACCGGCGTGGTGATTGGCGCGGGCGCCAAAGTGTTAGGCCCGATTACCATCGGCAAGAATGCCAAAATCGGCTCTAATGCCGTTGTAGTAAAGGATGTGCCGGAAGGCGCGACGGCTGTTGGCATTCCTGCACGCATCCTCGAAGAAGAAAAAAACAAGCAGCGGCAGCACGCTGCGCAAAAAATGGGTTTCAGTGCTTATGCGGTGGGCAACGATGAAAATGATCCCATGATCAATGCCATCAACAGCTTGCTCGACCATGCGCACAAACAAGAGAGTGATATTGCGGAACTGAAAGCGCAGTTAGCCAAGCTAAGCGATGCTGAAACCGAGTCCGGGGTTGGTGAAGCTTTCGCCAAGAAGCCGGAATAAGAACCATTCCCAACACCAATAAGCAAGCGGACTTTAGCTATTTAAACGCCATGAACTTTTCACCCATAATAATTGACTAAATTAGTAGGTTATTATAAAATTTGAGTCTGTTTTAAAAGGTGTTACATAGATGCGATTAACCACTAAAGGACGTTTTGCTGTCACAGCGATGCTGGACATAGCGCTCTACGAGGCTGACAAACCGATCACATTGGCTGGTATCAGCGAACGTCAAAGTATTTCCCTCTCTTACCTGGAACAGTTGTTTAGCCGCTTGCGCAAACAAGGCCTGGTATCCAGTGTACGCGGGCCTGGTGGTGGCTACCGGATTGCCAAGGCGCATACCGAGATTTCAGTCTCTGACATTATTACCGCAGTAGACGAGCAGATTGATGCCACCCAGTGTGGCGGCAATGAAGACTGTCATGACGAGGGGCGCTGCATGACGCATGAGTTGTGGGCATCACTAAATGGCAAAATTCTTGATTACTTATCTGGTGTCAGCTTGGCCGACATGGTTGAAATGCAGAAGAAAAAAGGCGCTGGCACAGTGCATTTTTCACCACGCAAATGTGGCTCTGACGCCACGCTTGCAGCTTAAGGTATTTTCTTAAATCGCATGAGCACGGTTTATTTTGACCACAACAGTACCACCGCTTTAAAACCTCAGGTTTTGGAAGCAATGCTGCCCTGGTTAACGGAAACCACCGGCAATGCAACCAGCCGCCATGTGTATGGCCGCAATGCACGCGATGCTGTTGAAACTGCCCGCAAACAAATCGCTGCTTGTGTAGGCGTGCAAGCATCACAAGTGGTATTTACCTCTGGTGGTACAGAAGCGAATAACTTTGCGGTGAAAGGTATTACTAGCAATCTAACACCAATGCAGATGTTGGTTAGTGCAATTGAGCATCCCTGCGTTTCGCGTCCTGCACAATCACTCGCATGGCATAACTGGCAAGTGCAAACGATACAGGTAGATGCCCAAGGCGTGATTGACCTGGCAGATGCCGAACAAAAGTTAAGCAGCCGCACCGGCCTGGTTTCAACAATGCTGGCCAATAATGAAACTGGTGCCATACAACCTATTGCCGAGCTGGCAGCGCTGGCAAAAACCCATGGCGCTTTGTGCCATACCGATGCAGTACAGGCATTTGGCAAATTGGCAGTGGATTTTAATGCATTAGGTGTCAGTGCCATGACCATCTCCAGCCACAAGATAGGTGGACCGGTTGGTGTAGGTGCCCTGATATTGGATAAACGGGTGGATATCGCCCCACTGTTGCACGGCGGTGGCCAAGAGCGTGGTTTACGCAGTGGTACTGAGAATGTGGCAGGGATTGTAGGGTTTGCTGAAGCTTGCAAACTGGCAGTCGACACATTGAAATCGCGTAATGAGACCCAAACTAGGTTACGTGGAATGCTAGAAGTCGGCTTGCAGGCGCTGCGTGCAATTTTATTTGGTCAGCAGGCAAACAGGTTACCGAACACCAGTTTTTTTGCCATTCCCAATATTGAAGGGGAAACGCTGGTAACCGCGCTGGATAAAGCCGGATTTGCAGTAGCGAGCGGCTCAGCCTGTTCCAGTGACAGTACGGAACCCAGCCATGTGCTACTGGCGATGGGTGTAGAACCAGACCTGGCGCGCGGTGCAGTTCGTGTCAGCGTAAGCGATAGCAACACAGAAATTGAAATACAGGGATTTTTAAAAGCGTTGCAACAGGAAGTGAAACGCTTAAAAGGATTAAGTGCC
>DATHWT010000205.1:0-21104 GCA_035460345.1 Methylophilus sp.
TTTTTACACGCGCATTGTCGGCATGCAGATCGAGTGGCAACCTGACCCGGACAATGTTTACCTGACCAATCATGGCGATGTATTTGCATTGCACAGGGTGGACTATAAAGCCGACCCTCTACAACGGCTGGATCATATCGGCTTTGCCTTGACGGATGAGGCGGCAGTGGATGGTTGGTATGATCATGTGATTCAACACGGGGTACGCATTACCGAAGCCCCTAAAACGCACAGAGACGGTTCACGTGGTTTTTATTGCCTGGACAGCGTCGGCCATTTGCTGGAATTCATTTACCATCCACCCATCGCGAAGTCATTGCTGCAGCCTGCGCCTTAAGCTGTTTTATTCCCAGAGATGTGCTGCTGCTTTATTCAGCCTCTCTGAATGCTCTTCCCATGCAGTTCTGACTGCCAGTCACCTCCACTTACCAGAACTAAAATTCATCGTGTGATGACTTAATGCCATTCGATTAAACGGATGGCACTCCCTATACTTTTTTAAAATTTTTAAATAAAAAAAGGGAGTTGTAATGCATTCTCGATTAAAACGATTGCCAGTCACGCTTGCGGTGATGGGTGCGTTATATGGTATCCAGGGCCATGCGGCTGATGATGCACAAGCGCAGGCCAAAGAAAGCGTTGCTGATGAAGAAACAGCGCTTAATTCGGTCGTGGTGTTCGGCAAGAAAAGAACGCGTCAGGTCAGCGAGATTTCCAGAGCCGATCTCGATAACACTGCACCCGGCACCAGCCCAATCAAAGCATTAAGCACTTTGCCTGGCGTCAATTACAACTCACCGGACAGCTTTGGTAACTATGAATGGGGTTCGAGAATCTCGATTCGCGGCTTTAACCAGAATCAATTGGGCTTTACCCTGGATGACGTGCCGCTCGGTGATATGAGCTACCGCAACTACAACGGCTTGCATATCTCCAGGGCGATTTCCAGTGAGAATATCGGGCGTATCGTGGTATCACAAGGGACGGGCGCGTTAGGGACAGCCTCCTCAAGCAACCTGGGCGGGACCATACAGTTTTACTCACTGGAACCTACAGATAAGCAAGGCGTTAAGTTCGAACAGTCTTTTGCTGAGTATGACAACCGGCGTACCTTTGCCCGCTTTGATAGTGGTTTGTTAAGCACGGGTACCAAATTTGCCATCAGCGCCACCGAGCAGAATGCCGATAAGTGGAAAGGGCAAGGCGAGCAACGCCACCAACTGGTTAACTTCAAGCTGACGCAAGATTTTGATATTGGTAAATTCACCGGGTTTATCAATTACTCAGATCGCAAAGATGTCGATTACATGGATTTGTCAAAATCCAGCGCCAGGCGTCTGGGTTATCGCTGGGATTATTTCGCCCCCAATTGGGCGCTCGCTCAGCAAGTCGCAACGCAGGTGGGGGCGGGTGGCACGGTCGGTAATATCACTTCGCTGGATGATGCTTATTACAATGGCTCCGGGTTACGTGAAGACTGGCTGGTGGGCGGCACATTGGCATTAGCCCTAAGTGACAAGGCCTCACTGAAAACGACCATTTATCATCATGATCAGGATGGTACCGGTACCTGGTGGACGCCCTACCGTGCATCTCCGGGCGGCACGCCGATTTCACTGCGTACACTGGAGTTCGATATCAACCGTTCAGGCATACTGAGTGCCTTTACCTATAATCAGGGCATACACAGTTTTAATGCCGGTTTCTGGTACGAGAACAATGATTTCCAGCACGCCATGCGCTTTTACGCACAGGATAACGGACCTTCATCACCGTACAGACGGCCTTCAAATCCATTCTTCACTGCCTGGAATTACCAGTTTGATACCAATACACTACAACTGCACTTTCAGGACAATATCAAATTAAGCGATCAGCTAACCATCAATGCCGGTTTCAAATCCCTGGACGCAACCACTTCAGTGTCTACCTTGAGAGATACTGCCGCGGGTAACGAGCTGAGAGGGTCACTGACTGCTTCCGATCACTTCCTGCCATCACTGGGAGTCAACTTCAAACTGGATGAGCAAAATGAGTTTTTTGCCGATGCGGCTGAAAATGTCGCAGCCTTCAGAGGTGTGGTAAAAGGTGGCGCTTCGCCGTTTGATACCACGCAGGCCGGTTTTAATGCCATCAAGGGTTCCATCAAGCCGGAAGAGTCTTTAGTGGTGGAAGGCGGCTGGCGCTATCGTCAACCCAATTTCAACAGCTCGGTTGCCCTCTACCATGTCGACTTTAAAAACAGGTTGTTAGCTTTACAGCAGGGATCGGGGATTGTTGGGAATCCTTCAGTATTAACCAATGTTGGCAAGGTCGAAACGGTAGGGGCGGAATTCTCCGCTAACTGGTCGCCGATTACCAATGTCTGGTTCAATAACTCGCTGACCTTGAACCAGTCTAAATACCGCGATGACTTTAGTATCAATAACACCGTTTTCCGCACCGATGGCAAAAATGTGGTGGATGCGCCTAAAACGATTGTCAGCAGCCAGCTCAAATATAACGATGGGTCTTTGTACGGGCAAATAGGTGCCAATTACATCGGCCAGCGTTATTACACCTATACCAACGATCAATCTGTCAGCGGATACACGATTTGGGATATCAGCGGTGGCTACCGCTGGAGAAACGTATCACTGGCAAAAAATGTGAATGTACAAATCGGGGTGAATAACCTGTTTGATAAGAAATATTTTGCGTTTGGTGATAACCCATATCAAGCCACAGACCCAACTGGCGATGCTTATAACCTGCTGGCCGGTGCACCACGCACGGCATTTGTCAGGTTTGCCGGCGAGTTTTAATCACGCCATATGCCACCCCGGCTTGGGGTGGCATCAACAATTCGAGAACACATAATGAACATGAACGTTTTGCGGTATATTTTGCTGTTTCTGATATCAGGCATAGGGCCCATGGCACAAGCACTAGAAGTAAATGTAGGTTACCAGACCGGTGTAGAGCCGGCGAAAGTAGCGATTGTCGATCACCAATACGAAAAAGCTACCAGTGCAAAAATCAACTGGCGTCGCTTTGATAACGGGGCCGAGCTCATACGCGCAGTGGCTTCCGGGGATATTGATGTTGCGAATGTGGGCTCCAGTATCGTGGCGGTGGCTGCCAGTCGTGACCTGCCGGTTGAGACTTTCCTGGTCGCTTCCGAGCTGGGGACTTCAGAAGCATTAGTCGTCAGAAACGGTTCTGGTATCCAGCGTTACCAGGATCTGGTCGGCAGAACGATTGCAGTGCCTTTTGTCTCGACCTCGCATTACAGCCTGTTGGCCGCCCTGAAACATTGGGGAATCGACCGTACCAAAGTCAAGATTGTGAACTTGCGTATCTCTGAAATTCCGGCGGCATGGCAGCGCGGCAATATTGATGCAGCCTATGTGTGGGATCCGGCATTAAGCAAAATCAAAAGCAATGGCAAAGTATTGGTGAGCTCGGAAGAAGTCGCTGCCTGGGGATCGCCGACCTTTGATGTATGGGTGACGCGCAAGCCGTTTGCAGAAAAGAATGCAGCTTTCCTGAAGGCATTCAGTAAAACTTCAACTGAATATTACGCAGCTTACCAGGCCAACAAACCGCAATACCTGGCAGATAAAAGCTACCTGAATAAGATTGCCACCCTGACGGGCGCTACAGCAGAGCAAATTCCTGGCTTGCTAGTGGGTAACCAGTACCCGGTTGCTGACAGGCAAAAACTGCTGTTACAGACCACGGTGATTAAAGCCATTGCCGATACCGCATTGTTCCTCAAAGAGCAGGGCAAGATAGACCGGTTGCTGTCGGATTACCGTGCGTATGCGACGGATAGGTTTATTCCGTGAGCGTGATATGAGCACATTAACTGTTAATCATGTCACTGCCAGCTTCAAGAATGCACAGGGCGAGCAAAACACCGTCCTGCACGATTTGTCGCTCACCATTTTGCCGCAGGAAATCGTGGTGATTGTCGGCCCATCCGGGTGCGGTAAAACGACATTGTTAAACCTGGTCGCCGGGTTTGAGCAGCCCACATTGGGAGATATTCGACTCAATGGAAAGCAAGTGTCGGGACCAGGCCCGGATCGAGGCGTGATTTTTCAGCAACATACGCTACTGCCTTGGCTGACAGTGGGTGAGAACGTTGAGTTCGGCTTGAAGTTACAGGGTATTCCGCCATCCAGCCGTGCTGCCATTAGCGCAGAGTATTTAAGTTTGGTGGGTCTGTCGCAGTATATCAATGATCCGGTATGGAATTTATCCGGAGGTATGAAGCAACGCGTCAGCCTGGCGCGGGCCCTGGTCACTAGCCCGCAGATACTGTTAATGGATGAGCCTTTTGGCGCTTTGGACGCTTTTACCAAAGAGCAAATGCAAACCCTGGTATTAAAGATTTGGCATGCAACCCACAAGCAAATACTGCTGGTCACACATGATATTGAAGAAGCGGTATTTTTAGCCACAAAACTGGTATTGATGAAGGCTAACCCTGGAGGAATTGCCAAAGTCATCCCGCTCGATTTTGGGAAACGGCATGTTCAGGGTGAGTCGGCGCGTAGCATCAAATCTGATCCCGACTTTATCAAAATACGTGAAACGGTATTGGCTTATTTTTTTGAGCATGATCCAGAGGTGGGCAATGTCTTTGCATCTGCATAAGCGCCAGCTTGCCATCAGCCTTTCTACCATACTAGGTTTAATCATTGCCTGGTCGGTTGCAACTTACTTTGAGTGGTTGCCAGCTTTATATCTGCCAAGTCCGCTAAGCGTTGTGCGTAAAACGCTGGCGTTGATACAAAATGGCTATATGGATGCCAGCTTCTGGCAGCATTTGTCTGCCAGTCTGGGTAAGGTGTTTTTAGCATTGCTGATTGCAGTGGTCGTCGGCGTGCCGGTAGGCATGCTGATCGGCGTGAATCCCAACGCGCATGCCGCGATTGATCCCCTGATTGAGTTTTACCGGCCGGTTCCGCCGTTGGCTTATTTACCATTGATCGTGATCTGGTTCGGGATAGGCGAATTTTCAAAAGTGTTGCTGATTGCATTAGCTTTTTTTGCCCCTGTGGTGGTGACCACTTCCAATGGTGTACGCGCAGTTAATCCGCTCTGGATCAGGTCAGCAAAAACCTTAGGCGCAAATCGTTGGCAAGTCATCCGCGAGGTGATCTTGCCAGGTGCGTTCCCGGATATTTTGACAGGCGTCAGAATTGGCCTGGGCTTGGGCTGGTCCACACTGGTAGCTGCTGAACTGATTGCGGCGACTGAGGGGCTGGGCTTTTTGATCCAGTCGGCTTCCCAGTTTTTAATTACAGATCTGGTGATCACAGGCATTTTGTTCATTGCTATTATCGCGTACGCAATGGAGATAGGGCTACGCATCATTCAGCAAAAATTAGTGCCCTGGAAGGGCAAGAACTATTAGTACAAGAGGAAAGTAATGGCGATTACATTAACAAAAATTACACCTGCAATCGGGGCGACTGTCGCAGGGCTGGATTTTTCCCGGGAATTGTCTCAGGAACACAAGCAAGTGATAGAGCAAGCCTTGCTCGAGCATGAGATCCTGATCTTCAGGCATCAGGAAATCACACCGCACCAGCAGGTGAAGTTTGCAGCCAATTTTGGCAAGTTGCATATTCATCCTATCTATCCGGTGTTGCCAGATTTGCCTGAAATCATGAATATTGATACGCATGAGAATTTTTTGCCAGATAACGATAACTGGCATACGGATGTCACCTTTAGTGCGACACCCCCCAGGGCTGGTATTCTGGCAGCAAAAAGATTGCCTTCTGCGGGTGGTGACACTTTATGGTCTAGCAATACCGCGTCTTATGAAGCCTTGTCTGACTCGTTAAAACGTTCATTGGAAGGATTAACAGCGACGCATGACGTGACCAAGTCTTTTCCTAAAGACCGTTGGGGTGCGGATGCAGCCTTCAAGGAACGCTATGATGCTGCTGTGAAGAAATATCCGCCATTAAGCCACCCGGTGATCAGGACGCATCCGATCTCCGGCAAAAAATCGTTATTCGTGAATGAGGGCTTCACCACGCATATTGATGGCATTAGTCAAAAGGAAAGCGATTCTTTGCTGGCCTTCTTGTTCGCACACAGCATACGACCCGAGTTTACCTTGCGCTGGCAATGGCAAGTCAATGATGTCGCATTTTGGGATAATCAGGTGACCCAGCACTATGCAGTCGCGGATTATTTACCTGAACGTCGAACCATGCATAGAGCAACAATTGTAGGCGATGTGCCTTTCTAGAAAAGCGTGTTATCGCTGTTGCGTTCAAACACGATGTAACGATTTACCATCGTCGTCATACCGGCGGCCGGTATCCAGGCCAGTTAGTGAAAGACTAGCTTGTTGACAATAAATCACTATATGAAAGTCATCTACCCTGGATTCAGGTCTTCATCGGAGAGATAAACCATTTGAATGACTATATTGGCTCACTAGAGCAATGACAGGCCTGTGATGAGTTTGATTGAGAATATATAAATGCACTGGTTATATCTGGTAGTCGCCATTCTGGCCGAAGTGGTGGCCACTTCAGCGTTAAAGAATGCAGAAAATTTCACTCATCTGGCCTGGTCGCTGGTTGTCGTTTCCGGCTATGTATGCGCATTTTATTTTTTGTCTCTGGCGTTACGTACGGTTCCTCTGGCGATCGCATATGCCATCTGGTCAGGCGCAGGTATAGCCATCATTGCCCTCATTGGCTGGCTGTATTACGGTGAGCGCTTGTCACCCCTGCATTTGGCCGGGCTGGTCTTTATTTTATCGGGCATCCTGATTCTAAAGCTGGGCAAATAGCTTACACGCCTATCAGGGTTTTAATGCTGGCAGTGTTATAGCTGGGTGATAGGCGTGATACAAAGTCGTAGACATAGGGCCTCAGGTAATGATTTTTCCGCAGGGCAATCTTGGTGAAGTTTTTTTCAAATAAGTGAGCCGCTGACACGCTTTTCAAATTGGTATCCCTGGCTGGGTCAAAAGACATACTAGCCACAATGCCAATCCCCAGCCCTAACTCAACATAAGTTTTAATAATATCTGCATCTAGGGCTGTGATCGGGATGTCAGGATAAAGGCCCTGGTAAGAAAAAGCTTTGTCTACCCTGGAGCGGCCGGTCAGGCCGGAGTGGTAGGTAATGATAGGAAACTGGCATAACTGCTCCAGCGTGATCACTTCGGACTCAAAAATAGGGTGGTCCGGTTTGGCAATGATAGAGTGATACCATCCGTACCAGGGGATAGTCACCAAAGCGTCATTCAGATGTACACCTTCTGTCGCAATGCCGATATCTGCTTCGCCGCTTTTTAACAGTTCGCAAATCTCAAGCGGACTGGATTCATGCAGGGTGAAATGTACATCGGGATAGTCAATGACAAAGTTCTTGATTGCCTCGGGCAAGGCGTAACGTGCCTGGGCATGGGTGGTCGCTAAAAACAAATTCCCCTTGGATTTACTGGCCATCTGCGAGGAGAGCGTATTCAAATGCTGGGTTTCAGACAATATCTTGCTGATGATAGGGATCAGCGCCTCGCCTTCGCTGGTTAAACCTATCAACCGGTTTTTTGACCGATTAAAGATTTCAATCCCAAGTTCATTTTCAAGTTCGTTCAGGCTTTTGGAAACGCCGGACTGGGAAATAAAGAGGACTTTTCCAACTTCGGTCAGGTTGTAATTGAGTTTAACTGCTTCACGGACGATTTTTAATTGTTGGAAATTCATGATTTCCAATATAACAAAAAATTATATGGAGTCTAAATAACATCAGATTATTAATTTATAATGGATTGAAATAAAGACTATTGCCTCATATCTCAGCTATTTTAAGTCCCATCATTTGGACTTGATGCAACATTGCTTGAACAAGGATAGGTGATCTCTTTAGGATCAGGTCACAAAAAAATAGCCTCCAAGTTGGAGGCTTAATTTTTACAGTCTCTGAATTCAGTTGGTCACTAATTTTATTGAGAGTGTTTGTTCTTTATCCAGAACAGTCAGCAAACGATCAATGTTCGGATGTTTGCCAGGGTGATTCTCGGCATCTTCTGTATGTTCTGCATACAGCGCCAAACCCTCCACAGCAGCATCACTATTGATTTCGCCATATATCTTGAATAAATGGTGGTAAACCTTGATTGAGCCCTGGGTGCCCGGTTTGTTCTCAATCTGGCCCGCAGGCTGGTTTTTCTCATCGAACAGCTCAATGCGTTTCACATGGTCCGCGCTGTCCAGGGTGAGTAGGTTATCACTAAATTTTTGCATTGTTGACTCTAGGTGACTACGAATACTATAAATGATACGCGGTACGCGTCATCACTTTGGAAGCGAGTCGCATGGCCAGTTTAAACGGGGCTGGCAGCGTGGCGCCACCAAGATGTTCCGCAGTCTCGGCATGGTGCTCCTCGTCTTCCTTCATCTGCGTGACAATAGCACGCGATGCATGGTCTTGCGCGGGTAATTCATGTAAGTGCTTGCCTAAATGGGCCGCGACCTGATGCTCGGTTTCGGCCAGGAATCCCAGGTTCCATTTGTCGCCGAGCAGACCCGCCGTCACTCCCAGGCCAAAGCTGGCACCAAACCACAAAGGGTTGAGCAGGCTTTTACGGCCGCCAAGCTCGTTGATGCGCCGCTCACACCATGCAAGGTGATCGACTTCTTCGCGAGAGGCTTCTTTCAGTGCTTCAATATTGTCAGGTTCACGGGAAACCAGTGCCTGGCCGCTATATAAAGCCTGGGCACAGACTTCACCAACGTGATTGATACGCATGAGGGCTGCTGCATGCTTGCGTTCGCTATCAGACAGCGCGCTGTCGTCAGACGCTTCTGCTTGCGGGTATGGGCGACTAGGAGTTGCCTGGCTGAACACTGTGCGTAAGCCCATGTCCAGCACGGCAATCGCCTTGTCCAGTGTGAGTGGTGGCAGCGTCATTGCTTACTCCCTGTGAATTGCCACTGCCTGCAGGCGCTTGTGCATCGTGCAGGCAATGGTATAGTCATCATGGTTTTTTAGGTTTGGCTGGTTTATCAGTCGCTGCCGGTTTATCAGCAGGTTTTTCTGAAGCTGGTTTTTCAGAGCCGGCCGGTTTGTCGGCACTGGCTTTCACAGCAGCTTCAGGCGCTTTCTGCACTGGCAAGCCTTTAAGCTGGTTCATCGCCTGTACAAACTGGAAATCATCTTTGCTGGCCGGTTCGATAGGGCCGCGGGTTTCAGCAAATTTTTCATCCTTAGGTTTATCACCACCGACGCGGGCTTTCACTTCTTCAGCTTTTTCTGCGTTGGCCTTGGCAATGTCGCTAGGGTTGGATAAATGGCGTTTCAAATCCGCCTCATGCAGGCTGAGACTTGGGTCAGAACCATCATCCACAATCGTATCCGGCACAATACCTTTGGCCTGGATCGAACGGCCGTTAGGTGTGAAATAACGCGCAGTGGTCAATTTAATCGCACTACCGTTGTTCATCGGCAAGATGGTTTGTACTGAACCTTTACCAAAACTCTGGATACCCATGATGGTGGCACGTTTATGGTCCTGCAAGGCACCGGCAACAATTTCTGAAGCTGATGCAGAGCCTGCATTGATCAATACCACGATCGGCACTGATTTATACTCTTCAGGCAAGTCTTTCAGGTAATCAGACTTACCGCGGCGGGCATAATCCATAGGCGTTGCATTCAGACGCATTTTCGAGTCCGCCACACGGCCTTCGGTGTATACCACCAGGTCATCTTTTGGCAGGAAAGCAGCTGAAACACCTACTGCAGCATCCAGCAGGCCACCCGGGTTGTTACGCAAATCTAGCACGAGGCCTTTGAACGGACCTTTGTTATCGGCTCGCAAGGTTTTCAGAGCCTTGGCCAGATCTTCACCAGTACGCTCCTGGAACTGTGTAATGCGCACATAAGCATAATCCGGTTCAATCAGTTTGCTCTTCACGCTTTGTGCCTTGATGATGGCGCGGGTCAGGGTGAAGGTCAGTGGTTTGTCTTCGCCTTTGCGCACAACAGTCAATGTGATTTTAGTATCTGGCACACCGCGCATACGTTTCACAGCGTCATTCAATGTCAGGCCACGCACCTGCGTGTCATCCAGCTTCATGATCAGGTCACCGGATTTCAAACCTGCCTTGTAAGCAGGACTGTCTTCAATCGGCGTCACTACTTTAACCAGGCCATCTTCCATGGCTACTTCAATGCCAAGGCCGCCAAACTCGCCCTGTGTGCCTGCCTGAAGTTCTTTGTAGGCATCTGCGTCCATGAAAGTGGAATGCGGGTCCAGGCCTTGCAGCATCCCTGCAAGCGCTTCATTGATCAGTTTCTTGTCTTCGACCGGTTCTACATAGTCAGATTTGACCTTGGCGAATACTTCGGCAAAGACGCGCAACTCGTCGATCGGCAGTTGGGAAACTGAGGTTCTATCCGCCCAGGCAGAAATATTGATACTTACCAGAATACCTACAAAAACGCCTGCGCCAAGCAAGCTAAATTTTTCAAATTTGGAACGCATACCAGCCTTGTGTGATCAATTAAGCGAAGAATACTATTAAGCGAAGAATACTATCGTATGAATATTACTGTTATAAATAGAGTCAAGCGACATCAGTTGATATCAGCCTGATTTGAGAGAGTGGAAACAATCATGTTAAGTTCATTTTCCGCTATTTCAATAAAATTGACTATACTCTTCACGCAAATAGTTTGAGAGTGCAATATGCAAAAGCCTATCGTAGAAATCGAGTTTTGTACACAGTGTCGTTGGCTATTACGCGCCGCCTGGTTGGCACAAGAGCTGCTCACCACATTTGATACTGATCTGGGATCGGTGAATCTGGTGCCTGGCACCGGAGGCATTCTGGACATACGCTGTGATGGAAAAGTGATTTTTTCACGTAAAGAAGCAGGGCGGTTTCCTGAAGCAAAAGAATTGAAGCAGCTGATCAGAGATTTGATTGATCCGGAGCGGTCATTAGGGCACAGCGATAGTCCGGTAAAAAGTGCGGGCGAATAATTAGAAGCTTACTTACAACCAAGCCTCAATTGCCGGTTTCTACTTCCATGCGTTTGGCACCGTTATAACGGGTACGCCAATAACGTTCATCCATGTTTTCAACACGCACTTTAGCGCCCGCTCGTGGCGCATGAATAAACTGATTGTTGCCTACGTAGATGCCGACATGAGAGAAGGCTGACTTTAGCGTATTGAAGAATACTAAATCGCCAGGTTGAAGATCGTCCCGTTTGACTGTGTCGCCCAACTCACTGATGGTGCGGGCGGATGGTGGCAGTGAA
This sequence comes from Methylophilus sp., assembly GCA_035460345.1. GTDB lineage: Bacteria > Pseudomonadota > Gammaproteobacteria > Burkholderiales > Methylophilaceae > Methylophilus. The sequence continues at coordinate 11,296 of DATHWT010000205.1, forward strand.
ATTTGTGCGGCATGCTTGAATACGTATTGCACGAAACCGCTGCAATCAAAGCCGGTTTCAGGGCTGCGTCCACCGTACTTATAACCTACACCAGTCAGGCTGAGTGCTCGAATCATGATCTCTTCTACTTTTTCTGACCAGGAACCTGAAAGTCCGGTTTGGCTTTCTAAAACCTCTTCTTGTGAATAGCTGTAAGCATTCTGCCAGCGCTTATCCTCACCTGGGGCGGCGTGGCCTTGGGAGATGCAAACGGTGCTGATGAGAGGCGCACTGATTAATAGCGCAGCGAGTCGAAGGACTAAATTATTCATCACAATCAAAGGTTGGTATTGGTTATTGTTGTGTCAGAAATAAGTATAACGGCCTAAACCTTGACATACTTCAATCGCGGATGCAAGTTTTCAGCTTTTTTTAATGTATCAGGTATCGCTTAGTGATTAAAAAACTGCATCATTAACGGCTGCCCGTGGGATAATTATTGGATGTCCTTAATGCAGCAAGTCACGACAGCATTCTCAGAGAACGGAAGTCTGGTGCAGACCATGCCAGGCTTTAAAAGTCGCCCGCAACAGCAGGAAATGGCACAAGCGATTGCGCAGGCCATTGATCAGCAGCAACAATTGGTGGCCGAGGCCGGCACGGGTACCGGTAAAACCTATGCCTATCTGGTCCCAGCCCTTTTGTCAGGTGGCAAAGTCATTATTTCCACCGGCACCAAGACCCTGCAAGACCAGCTTTATCAACGTGATCTGCCCGCCGTCCGCGAAGCACTCAAAGTGCCGGTATCGGTTGCCATGCTTAAAGGCCGCGCAAACTACATCTGCCATTATCACTTGCTACGTGCCAGCCAGGAAGGCCGTTTCCAGTCAAGAGAAGACGCGCAATATATCCCCATCCTGCAAAGTTTTGCCGAGAACAGCCAAACCGGTGATAAAGCTGAGTTAATCGAAGTACCCGAACAGGCGACTGTCTGGCAACAGGTCACCTCTACGCGTGACAATTGCGTCGGCCAGGATTGCCAGTTCTATAAGCAATGCTTCGTCATGGAAGCACGCAAGCAGGCACTGGCGGCCGATGTCGTGGTGGTGAATCACCACTTGTTTTTTGCCGATGTCATGTTAAGGGACGAAGGTGTGGCGGAACTGCTGCCTAGTGCCAATACGGTCGTGTTTGACGAAGCGCATCAACTGCCGGAAGTCGCCGGATTGTTTTTTGGTGAAGATATTTCTACCTCGCAATTGATGGATCTGGCGCGTGATAGCCAGATGGCCTACCTCTCGATTGCCAAAGATTGTGTCGCGTTACCTGAAGCGGTGACGCCACTGGAAAAAGCCTGCCGTGATTTCCGCCTGGTTTTCCAGTTTGAAGGTGCACGCATGCCGGTGCAAAAAGCGCAGGCATTGAAGAATTTTGCCGATGCCTATCAACGTATGCTGGAAACACTGGCGACACTGACCAAAGTGCTGGAGACGCAGGCCGCACGCGATCCTTTATTGGAAAAATGCTGGCAACGCGGCGAGGCCTTGCTTGCCTTGCTGGAAGCCTGGCACAAAGGCAATCATGCCAATCTGGTGCGCTGGGTTGAGGTATTCAGCCAGAGTGTGCAGTTACATGCGACCCCGCTGAGTGTGGCAGATGGTTTCGGCAAACAGCTGAATGCCCAGCCACGCGCCTGGATTTTCACTTCCGCCACTTTGGCGGTGAAAAGTGATTTCAATCATTACCAGGGACAAATGGGCCTGCTCGCCGCACAAACCCGGCATTGGCAAAGCCCGTTCGATTATGACCAGCAAGCGTTGCTGTATGTGCCAGAGGGCATGCCTGAGCCAAATAGTATTGCTTACCCGGCAGCTGTAGCTGCCATTGCCTTGCCAGTATTGCAAGCAAGTAGAGGGCGGGCTTTTGTACTGTGCACTTCACTGAGAGCTATGCGCGAGGTACATGCCTTGTTAAAGCAGGCATTTGAAGAGCACGCCATGGAATATCCATTACTGATGCAAGGTGAAAGTAACCGTACCGAATTGCTGGATAGATTCCGCGCACATGGCAATGCCGTGCTGGTCGGCTCACAAAGCTTTTGGGAAGGCGTAGACGTACGCGGCGAAGCGCTTTCATGCGTCATCATTGATAAACTGCCGTTTGCCCCGCCGGATGACCCTGTGTTGGCGGCACGCATAGATAAAATGAACACTGAAGGCAAAAATGCCTTTATGGAATATCAGTTACCTTATGCCGTCATTACCTTGAAACAGGGCGCTGGCCGTTTGATCCGTGATGAGAGTGACTCAGGTGTGCTGGTGATTTGCGATCCGAGGTTGGTTGATAAACCTTATGGCCGGCGCATCTGGCAGAGTTTGCCGCCGTTTAAGCGGACAAGGAAACTGGATGAAGTGCAGGCATTTTTCGAGCGTGTGGATGAAAAGCCTGAGCCTATCCAGGGTAGCTAATCGACATGGTGACCGTTCCCGCCAATGAATACACATTGACTGCGATTCGCGCACAAGGCGCTGGTGGGCAGAACGTCAATAAAGTGTCTTCTGCGATTCATCTGCGGTTCGACATTCACTCTTCAAGCCTGAATGAGGCTGTGAAATTGAGATTGTTAAATAGTAAAGACCAGCGTATCACGGCTGAAGGTGTGCTGATTATCAAGGCACAGCAATATCGTACTCAGGAGGCGAATAAAAAGGATGCGATTGTCAGGTTGCAGGCGATTGTGGAAGCAGCGTGTCATGTACATGCTACAAGGTATGCGACAAGGCCGACGCGGGCTTCACAGAAGCGCAGGGTGGCGGGGAAGATGCAGCGGGGAGTGATTAAGCAGGGGCGGGGGAGAGTGGTTGAGGATCATTAGGAATGAGGCTCTTAAATATAGCGCGCTGTTTTTGAGTGAGCTGTATCCCCGTAGTTTGCTATGCAGATACTTAACTACCTGCAACTGTTCGTCATTCCGGCGGAGGGTGTAGCAGGGATTTCACAGAGCATGCTCTGTGCGTTTGGAACGGCTGGCTTATGTAGAAGTCATCGCGCCCTGCAGGAGGCCGTCATTCTGGCGTAGCCAGAATCTAGGCGAGGTAGATGTTTAGCTTTGTTACTTACGAAAAGCCAATTCCGCACTTGCCGGCGTTGACTTTAAAAATATTTCTTAGAATACTCACCATTCCTTTTCGCTTCTCAGCGAGTTACTTATTCTTTGGGCAAGCAAAGAAAAGTCACTCGCCTAGGGGCGAAAAGGAACGTCTCTTAATGCTATAACAGCAAGATCAGAGAACAAAAATCTACGATCTATAATCCGCATTAATCTTCACATAATCATAAGAAAAATCGCACGTCCATACCGTAGCGTTTGCATCGCCACGATTCAGTACCACGCGCACCAGAATATCACTTTCCTTCATCACTGCCGCGCCTTGCTCTTCAACATAAGCCGCTGCACGCCCGCCTTTTTCAGCCACTAGTACATCACCAAGGTAAAGCTGCAACGCGTTGACATCCAAGTCGTTAACCCCGGCATAACCAATCGCTGCCAGGATACGCCCAAGGTTAGGGTCGGAAGCAAAAAATGCCGTTTTAATCAGCGGTGAATGCGCAATCGCATAGGCAACTTTGCGGCATTCTTCCTCATCTTCTCCTGCCTCAACCTGGATAGTCATGAACTTGGTCGCGCCTTCGCCATCACGCACGATCGCTTGCGCCAGTTCCGTGGCTACCTCGGTCAGCGCATCACGCAAGGTGATAAATTCAGCACTATCTTCAGTCACTTCTGCATTGCCCGCATGACCAGTTGCCATCAGAATCAAGCTATCGTTGGTGCTGGTGTCGCCATCCACGGTAATGCAGTTGAACGATCTGTTCACCGCGTGTTGAATAATCTTGTCCAAAGCAGCCTGGCTGATTGCAGCATTGGTCGCGATATAGCCGAGCATGGTCGCCATATTCGGGTGGATCATGCCGGAGCCTTTGCTGATGCCGGTAATGGTCACGGCTTTGCCGCCGATTGTTAGTGTGCGGGAAGTACCTTTGGCAACGATATCCGTTGTCATGATCGCTTCAGCAGCATTCAGCCAGCTATCTGTTTGCAAGTTGGCGACAGCGTTGGGGATGCCTGCCAACAATCTTTCCATCGGCAGGGTTTCCAGAATCACACCCGTGGAAAATGGCAGTACTTGCGTTGGGCTGATATTCAGCGCTTGTGCGACGGCGATACAGCTGGCATGTGCATCGTCCAGCCCTTGCTGGCCGGTGCCTGCATTGGCACAGCCGGTATTCACCAATAAAGCGCGGATGCCATTGCCTAGCTGTAAATGCTCTTTACAGACCGTGACTGGCGCAGCACAAAAACGGTTCAGGGTGAACACGCCGGACACGCTGCTGCCTTCTGGCACGGTGATGACCAGCATATCCTTGCGATTTGGTTTGCGGATATGGGCTTGCGTAAAGCCTAGCTGTACGCCTGGCACAGGTAGTAAATCTTGAGCCAGGGGAGCGGTTAATTTAACGGGCATCCGTTTTCCTTCAGTATTTCAAAAGAATGGGTTAGTGAATATGTCAGGCGCGGCGCCAGGTGGTGCCTTGTAGCGTATCTTCCAGCACTATGCCTGCATCAGACAGTGCCTTGCGGATGCGGTCTGCTTCGGCAAAATCCTTGTTCTTTTTGGCTGTGATACGTGCCGTGATCAGGCTGTCGATATCCAGTTCGCCGCCAACATCTTCGCCTTGCATAAAAGCTTCCGGGTCGCGTTGTAACAGACCGACAATACTGGCTAATTGTTTCAATAATGCGGCGGTCTGGTCGGATTTGTCCTTGTTCAAATCATTTGCCAGCTCAAATAAAACAGCCAGGGCTTCTGGTGTATTGAAGTCGTCATCCATGGCCGATTTGAATTTGGCGGCTTGCGGTTGTTGCCAGTCGATCTCAATATCAGGCACACTCACACCGCGTAAGGCCGTATATAAGCGCGTCAACGAAGCTTTTGCATCGTCAAGATGTTTGTCTGAATAATTGAGCGGACTGCGGTAATGCGCACGCAGGATAAAGAAGCGCACGACTTCGGCATCGTACTTTTCCAATACTTCACGAATGGTAAAAAAATTACCCAAAGATTTGGACATTTTTTCGTCATCTACCCGTACAAAGCCGTTGTGCAGCCAGTAGTTAGCCATGGTGCAGCCATGGGTGGCTTCGGATTGTGCGATCTCGTTTTCGTGGTGTGGAAACTGCAAGTCCTGGCCGCCGCCATGGATGTCAAAGTGTTGGCCCAGCAATTCAGCGCTCATGGCAGAACATTCGATATGCCAGCCCGGGCGGCCATTACCCCAGGGTGACTCCCAGTAAGGCTCGCCAACTTTGGCGGATTTCCACAACACAAAATCCAGCGGGTCGTGTTTGTGTCCGTCCACATCTACGCGCTCGCCAGCGCGCAAGTCATCCAGCGTTTTGCCGGATAATTTGCCATAGTCATTAAAGCTGCGCACTTTGTAAAACACGTCGCCGTTATCGGCCTGGTAGGCAAAGTCTTTTTCAATCAGCTGGCTGATCATATCCAGCATGCTCTGCACATGTTCAGTAGCACGCGGCTCAATATCAGGACGGATAATGCCCAGTTTGGCTGAGTCTTCATCCATGGCTTCAATAAAGCGCTGGGTGAGGCTTTGAATAGATTCGTTATTTTCACTGGCACGTTTGATTATTTTGTCATCAATATCGGTGATGTTGCGTACATAAGTGACTTCGTAACCGCTGGCACGAAACCACCTTGCGACCATGTCAAATACCACCATCACGCGTGCATGGCCCAGATGGCAAAAGTCATACACGGTCATTCCACAGACATACATGCGTACTTTATTGGGCTGGATAGGCTTGAAATCTTGCTTGCTGCGGGTGAGGGTGTTGTGTAGTTTTAACATGCTAACAAAGGTAATGTGGATTAATGCGTGATAAAATTAGCAGAAGTAAGGGAATGTTTGGCAAATGTTAAGCGGGTGGTCTTTGTGCCTTGCTTAAGATTGATGACAATCCATGTTGTTTGTTGTCAGGCAAATGATTAAAACGCTCATTGATGTAGAAATCATTGCGTAATAATCACCTAAATTTGCACTGTCTCTTGTACAATTCAAGTATAACATACTGCTAAAAATCAACGATTGCTCAGGTAATTAACTCATGAATGCAACATTAAAAAAATATTTGCTGGTATTCAGTGTCATTTTCAGTCAGGCCGCTTTAACAAATGTGGTGTTGGCCGGTCAAACAAACGTAGAACTTCGCGAAATCAATCAGCTTTCAGAGCAGGGAAATCAGGCTGCAGCGCTGGATAAGGTGAATACCTACCTGTCGGCAAACCCTAAAAACGCCGAAGCGATGTTTATGCGCGGCGTGATCCTGGTCGAACTCGGCAAGCGTGATGATGCCATTAAAGCATTTACTGACCTTTCCGAGAAGTTTCCAAACCTGCCGGAACCCTACAATAACCTGGCGGTTTTGTATGCGGACCAGGGCCAGTATGACAAAGCCCGCAAAGCGCTGGAGTCTGCCATTAAAACCCACCCAAGCTATGCAACAGCGCATGAAAACCTGGGTGATATTTATGCGCGTATGGCTTCTGAAGCTTATGACAAGGCGCTTAAGCTGGATACTTCCAACAGCCGTGCACAAAATAAACTGGCGATGATTACGGATTTGTTTGGCGGTAAACGCGCCGTTTCGCGTCCAGCTGCCTCGGTACCTGCAACCCCGCCAGCATCTACCATTCCTGTGATGCCACCGGGCAGCAATGCGCCCACTGTGACACCGCCAGCGAATCCGGCGCCAGCAGCATCGGCCCCGCCTGTTGCTGTTGAGCCTAAAAAGCCTGTCGTAGTGGAAACCAAACCGGTTGAATCCAAGCCGGCAGTTGATTCGCAGGAACAAGCTGTCACCGATGCAGTCAATGCCTGGGCGGATGCCTGGGCAGCACAAAATGTGGATAAATACCTGGATAGTTATGCCAAGGATTTCAAAACGCCAGGGGGCGAGACGCGCAAGCAATGGGAAACAACCCGTCGCGACCGTGTCAGCCGGCCGGCTAAAATCTCTGTGAATTTGCAGAATATCGCGGTGAAGATAGAAAGCCCGACGTCGGCTAAGGCGACATTTAGGCAGGTCTACAAGGCGACAGGCCTGGATGCAAACTCTAATAAAACCTTGAATCTGGTCAAAGAAGGTTCACGCTGGTTGATCAAGCAGGAGCGTGTTGGCAAGTTTTAATGCATGTGTCCGTTGAATTGAGCGGTTAAAATCGGGAATAACCAGCCAATTCAGCGAGTTGCGCGCAGTTTTTGAATTAACGAATGTATAATATCGGCATGAGAAGTTTGAGAAAATATTGCTGTATCGCATTTGTGAGTGCCGCGCTGTTGCCGTGGAATGCAACAGCGGTGAACCATGAGGCATTAACCACGCGCTTGTTCATACAAAATAAAAACACCGGTAGTGTAGAACGCATGCTGGTGCAAACGCTGCAGTCCATCAAGGAAGGTCGCCTGCAACAGGCGCTGGATTACGTAGACCAGTTACTGGCGATCTCGCCAAATTTCGCACTTGCCCATCTTATTCATGGCGATTTACTCTCCGCCAAAGCCCGTATCCTCAATGGCTTTGGTGATGCGGATGCTGCCAATTTAAACCGTATCCAGGATCTCAAAGACGAAGCGGAAATTCGTATCCGCAATTACTTTGACCAGAATCGCGGTTTGACCCAACCCAATCTGCTGGTGGAGTTATCTGAAAAGCAAACGCATGTGCTGTTCGTCGATACTGCCCGCTCTCGTTTATACGTTTACGAAAAAAGCCAGAAGGATACTCTGAAATATCTGGCAGATTACTACGTTACTATCGGTAAGAACGGCATAGGCAAAAAAGATCAGGGCGACAAGCGCACACCGATTGGTGTTTACTTTGCCTCGCGGAAACTTAATCGCCCCTTGCCTGATCTATACGGTGATGCTGCTTACCCTTTGAACTATCCGAATGAGATTGACAGTTACGAGCGCAAGACCGGCTCAGGCATCTGGATTCACGGTACACCGCGCGACACCTACAGCCGTCCGCCACGTGCCAGCGATGGTTGTGTTGTACTCTCCAATCCGGATATGAAAGCATTGCAGGACATTTTGCAGCTTGGCAATACGCCGGTGGTGATCGGGGTCAATTTCCAGTGGATCAGTCCTGAATCGCTCAAGCAGCAGGCGCAGGCGAAATCTGCATTAAAAGTGGCGCTTGAAGACTGGCGCAGAGACTGGGTGTCGCAGAATACCGATGCCTATTTATCGCATTACGCGGGTGATTTCTTCTATTCAGAGGGCGGGCTGGCCAAGTGGTCAGGCTACAAGCGCCAGATACAGGCGACCAAGCCCAAAGTAAATATTAACTTGTCAGAAGTCAGCATGTTTACTTATCCCAATTCCGCCAAAAACATGGTGGTGGTTGATTTTGAACAGGAATACATCAGCCCGGCTTTACGCAATGTCATGAAAAAACGCCAGTACTGGGTACAGGAAAACGGGCAATGGAAAATTTTATATGAAGGGTCCGCTTGATGCATAAACTGATAGCAGTATTTTTGTTGTGTTTTATCGCTTCTTTCTCATCAGTGAATGCGGCGACACAGGTCACGTTTGAAACTAATCAGGGTAATTTCACGGTTGAAGTCTATGCCGAGAAAGCGCCTAAAACAGTAGAAAATTTTCTGCAATATGTGAAAGACGGCTTTTATACCAATACCGTTTTTCATCGGGTGATCAGCCGCTTTATGGTTCAGGGTGGTGGCTTTGACCGCGAGTTGACCGAAAAGCCAACCCGCGCACCGATTGTGAATGAGTCTAACAATGGCCTGATCAACCAGACCGGTACGATTGCCATGGCGCGTACGCAAGACCCTAATTCCGCCACCGCGCAATTTTTTCTCAATGTGGCAGATAACCAGTTTTTGAATTACACCAGCCCGGAAGCCAGCATGATTGGCTATTGCGTGTTTGGTAAAGTGGTTTCCGGCATGGACGTGGTGTTCAAAATAAGTAACCTGCCAACTGGCAACCAGCGCGGATTTTCTGACGTGCCTATTCGGACTGTGATCATCAAACGCGCAACCATCATCGGCGCCAAGTAATCATCAGTTTCTACTCAAGTCACTATAGTGTTTATCCAAATTACTAGGGTGACTTTTCAAATCAATAAACGGAGAATGTTTTGGTAAAACTCACTACCAACTTTGGCGATATTATTATCGAACTTTTTGCTGATAAAGCGCCTATCACAGTGGCTAACTTTTTAAACTATGTGGATAAAGGTTTCTATGATGGCGTGATTTTTCATCGCGTGATCAATGACTTCATGATCCAGGGCGGTGGCTTTGATGTCAACATGAAGCAAAAAGCGACTGATGCTACTATCAAAAATGAAGCTGATAACGGCTTGTCCAACGACAAATATACACTGGCCATGGCACGTACCGCAGTGCCAGATTCCGCCTCAGCGCAGTTCTTTATCAATGTGAAAGATAATGACTTCCTCAACTTCACCTCAGCCACCAGCCAGGGTTGGGGCTACTGTGTCTTCGCTAAAGTCGTTGAAGGCACTGAGGTCGTAGATAAAATCAAAACCGTTGCTACGGGTAACCGTGCCGGTCATCAGGATGTGCCTGTCGAGCCAGTGATTATCGAAAAAGCAGTGGTGATTGATTAAGGCATGACGATTTGGGTCATCTCTGATCTGCACCTGAGTGCGCAAAGGCCTGCGGTAACGCAGGCTTTTTTGCATTGGCTGGAGA
>DATHWT010000206.1:0-5624 GCA_035460345.1 Methylophilus sp.
ACCAACCAAGCCGCTGGATATGATGATACAGCTGGAACTGGCAGACGAAATGAACCCGCTGGAGCTGGATCGCCTGAGCGCTAACCGCCAGACCGAGCGCCTGCTGGATGTTGAAATCAGCAAAGTGATTATCCCCATCGCCGCCGGGCGCAACATTGCGGTACTTGTAGAAGCCGCCGTGCGTAACCATATGTTGTTATTGCGCGGCGTCAATGCGACAAAGCAGCTGACGCAGCGGCAAAAGCAAATCATGCTGAGAGAGAGCAAATTACGATGACAAACAGGTGGTCACGCTAATGCAACTGGTGATTGTGACTGGCTTATCCGGCTCGGGTAAAACGATTGCACTGCGGGTATTTGAAGACAGCGGTTATTACTGTATCGATAATTTACCCGCGACACTGCTACCGCACATCCAGAGCCATGTGGCCGACCAGAACTCCGCCAAAGTGGCAGTCAGCATCGATAGCCGCAGTATCGCGATCGAGTCGCTGCCCGATATTCTGCAAACGCTGAAAACACAGGCCATAGAATTTCACTTGCTGTACCTGGATGCCAACAATGAAACGCTGGTCAAACGCTTTTCTGAAACGCGGCGCAAACATCCGCTGAGCACGCCCAGCCAGGCGCTGGCAGAAAGTATCACTCACGAGCGCGATCTGCTGTCTGGCCTGAGCAATATCGGCCATCACGTGGATACCAGCAATCTGTCATCCAATGCCTTGCGTAACCACACCCGCGACTGGATGCTGCAAATCGAACAGGGCTTTCAGGAAGTGCGCCCGCACAACCTGGTGCTATCGTTTATTTCATTTGGCTTTAAACACGGGATCCCGCTGGATGCCGACTTTGTGTTTGACGTGCGCAGCCTGCCCAACCCGCATTACGACCTTATTTTGCGCCCTTACAATGGCAAACAGGCACCGATACAGCAATTTCTGCAAAATGAACCCATGGTGCTTGAAATGCAGCATGATATTCAGCACTATATAGAAAAATGGCTACCAAGCTTTTATCACGACCATCGCAGCTATGTCACGGTTGGCATCGGCTGCACCGGGGGGCAACACCGTTCCGTCTATCTGGTGGAACAATTGGGGGCGTATTTCAAGCAACTGCACCAGGTGATGATCCGTCACCGGGAATTGCAGGATGTGGCAGTAGTGGTATCCCCTTAAATCACTGACTCTGAAAGTAAAACTATGATTGGTGTTTTGATTATTGCGCATGGCAGTTTTGGCCAAAGCCTGATCGACTGCGCAACCCATGTCATGGGAAATCGCCCGGCACAATTGGATTACCTGGAAATATCCAATCACGATGACCCCGCACTGATATTGCCCAAAGCCGAAGCACTTGTTAAAACACTGGATAGCGGCCAGGGCGTACTCGTACTATCAGATATATATGGTGCGACCCCGTGCAATATAGTCACCCGGCTACTGACACCGGATGCCACTGAAGGCGTGGCCGGCGTCAACCTGCCCATGCTGGTGCGCGTGCTCAATTACCGACACGAAGGCCTGCATGCCTGCATAGACAAAGCCCTCAGCGGTGGCCGCGAAGGTGTGGTCCACTTTACCAAAACAACTTGTCATCACACACAATAACTACAACACTTTATGGCCAAAATTTCTTTAGAAATCATCAACAAGCTCGGCCTGCATGCGCGTGCTTCAACCAAACTCACCCAGACTGCCAGCCAGTTTAAAAGCGAAGTCTGGATAGAAAAAAACGGCCGTCGCGTCAATGCCAAAAGCATTATGGGTGTGATGATGCTGGCAGCCGCCAAGGGCAGCATTGTTGATATCGAAGCCAGCGGCGCAGACGAAGACCAGGCGATTGCCGCCTTGCAAACGCTGATCAACAATTATTTCGGCGAGGGTGAATAATTGACCAGTTTCAGCATGCACGGCGTGGGGGTTTCCAGTGGCATCGCCATTGGGCATGCTCACCTGATTTCCCATGCCTTGATGGAGGTGGTGCACTTTAAAATACCTGCTTCCGCCATTGCTGAAGAAATTGTACGCTTTGAGCACGCAATCGACATCGTCAAGAAAAACCTGGAACAAATCAGACAGCAATTGCCTGCCAGTGCCCCTGCCGAGCTGAGCGCATTTATCAACACCCACCTGGCGATGCTCAGCGACAAGGCGCTTTCCGAAGCACCTAAAGTCATTATCCAGAACGAGCGATGTAATGCCGAGTGGGCGCTCAAGCAACAAATGGATGATATCGTTGCCCAGTTTGAGGCGATCGAAGACCCTTACCTGCGCGAACGCAAACATGATGTGGTGCAAGTCGTAGAGCGCGTGATCAAGGTATTGCTTGGCCGTGACCAGCTGGATGCCAGCGAAAAGAAACAGCAAGCAAAGCAGGAGCGCGCCATGATCCTGGTCGCGCATGACGTCTCCCCGGCCGATGCCATCCAGTTCAAACATCACCAGTTTGCGGCGTTTATCACCGATGTCGGCGGCATTACCTCTCATACTGCCATCCTGGCCCGTAGCCTGAATATCCCTTCCATCGTCGCCTTGCAGCGCGCGCGTGACCTGATCAATGACGGCGAGCTGATGATTGTGGACGGCACCCAGGGCGTGGTGATTGTGAATCCCGACCCTGAAGTGCTATCCGAATACCAGCTCAAGCAAAACCAGTGGCAACTGGCGCAACAAAAACTGCAGCGCATCAAAACCACCAAGGCTGTGACAGTAGACGGTGTTGCGATCGATCTGTATGCCAACATTGAAGTGCCGGAAGATGTGGTCAGCGCCAAGGCTTCGGGTGCTGTCGGCGTAGGCCTGTACCGTACTGAATTCCTGTTTATGAACCGTAGCGAGATGCCGGGTGAGCAGGAACAGTTTGAAGCCTATAAACATGTTGCCGAAGCCATGAAAGGCTATCCGGTGACCATTCGTACGCTGGATATAGGCGCCGATAAACAATTACATTCTGATGAAATCGTCACCGCCACCAACCCGGCACTAGGCTTGCGTGCGGTTCGTTATTGCCTGTCAGAACCGCATATTTTTCATACCCAGTTTAGGGCCTTGCTGCGGGCTTCGCATTACGGCAAAGTCAAAATCCTGATTCCGATGCTTTCTACCCTGGCCGAATTACGCCAGACCAAACTGCTGCTGCAGCGCGCCAAAGATTCATTGCGCCAGCAGAATATCCCGTTTGATGAGCAGATCACCCTGGGTGGCATGATTGAAATTCCGGCAGCCGCCATCAATTCAGAGGCATTTGCGCAGGAACTGGATTTCATGTCGATAGGCACCAATGACCTGATCCAGTACACACTGGCGATTGACCGTGCTGATGATACGGTGGCGCACCTGTACAACCCGCTGCACCCGGCCGTGCTAAAACTGATCCAGCTCACCATACAGGCCGCGGAAAAATATGGCAAACCGGTTTCGGTGTGTGGCGAGATGGCGGGGGATATCAAGCTGACACGCTTGCTGGTGGGCCTGGGTATGCGGCAATTATCCATGCACCCTTCACAGATACTCAGTGTGAAATCACAAATTCTGCAATGTGAAGAAGCGGTATTGTCAAGGCAGGCGAAAAAGATCCTGTCACTGAGCGACCTGGAGAAAATAGAGCCGCTGGTGAAAAAATTCAATGGTGAGTTTGCCTGATCAACGTTCAGGCTGCAGCTAAGAGCTTGATTTAACAAAACTCATCACCATCATCAAAATATACAATCACCCAAACGCGAACATTTGGCCAATAATAGCCATCTGAACATTAGCGATATTGCATTCATCAAAGGACATGTTGTGAGCACGAATCCATTACTCATTTTTAGCGGCCTGCCAAAATTCAACCAGATACAACCAGAGCATGTGTCTCCGGCGATTGAGCAACTCATCAGCGAAGGTCGGGCCCTTGTGGAACAATTAGCGACCTCCACCGAACAAGCTAGCTGGAAAAACTTTGTGCAACCGATTGAAGACTTTTCAGAAAAACTGTCTCGTAGCTGGGGGCCGGTGGGTCACATGAACGCAGTCGTCAATTCGCCTGAACTACGTGAGGCATATAACGACAACCTGGCCAAACTGACTGATTTCTACAGCGATTTATCGCAGGATGAGCGTTTATATAACAAATATAAAGCGATTCAGACCAGCGCTGAATATACGCAATTGAGCCCCGCACAAAAGAAAATTATCGAAAATGAAGTGCGCGGCTTTAAACTCGGTGGTGCTGAATTGCCCCCTGCGGAAAAAGTGCGCTTCAAGGAAATTGCCGAGCAGCTTTCCAAAATCGGTAGTAAATTTGAAGAAAATATCCTGGATAACACCAACGACTTCAAACATCTGGTGGCAGATGCTTCTGAATTAACCGGATTGCCGGAGGATGCTTTACAGGCAGCAGCTGAAGCTGCCACAGCTGAAGATAAAATCGGTTATTTATTTACCCTGCACTTCCCTTCCTATATGCCGGTGATGCAATATTGCGACAACCGTGCACTGCGCGAAACCCTTTACCGCGCTTACGCCACGCGCGCGTCAGAATTCAGTAAGCCCGAATGGGATAACACGCCGTTGATTGCCGAACTGCTTAAACTCAAGCGCGAAGAAGCGCAACTATTAGGCTTTAAAAACTATGCCGAATTGTCATTAGCCACCAAAATGGCCGATGCACCACAGCAAGTGACCGATTTTCTGGATACATTGGCCAAGCGCGCCAAACCCTATGCAGAGAAAGATGTGTCCGAGCTTAGAGCCTATGCCAGCAAACTTGGGTTTGACGACATGCAAGCCTGGGATACAGGTTACATCAGCGAGAAACTACGCCAGGAAAAATATGCGTTCTCTGACCAGGAAGTGAAACAGTACTTCCCTGAAGACAAAGTAAAAGCCGGCCTGTTTAAAGTGGTAGAAACCATTTTTGGCGTACAAGTGCGCCAGGTTGATGCACCGCTATGGCATAAAGATGCCAGCTTCTATGAAATCAGCGACCAGAACCGCCAGCCTATTGCCTATTTCTACCTGGATTTATACGCGCGTAGCGGTAAACGTGGCGGTGCATGGATGGATGAATGCATCACTCGCCGCAAAACAGCCAATGGCATTGAACTGCCGGTCGCTTACCTGACCTGCAATTTCTCGGCGCCAGTGGCTGGCAAGCCTGCCCTGTTTACCCATGACGAAGTGATCACCTTATTCCATGAGTTTGGGCACGGCCTGCACCATATGCTGACGCAAGTGGATGAATACAGCGTATCCGGCATCAAAGGCGTGGAATGGGACGCGGTAGAATTGCCGAGCCAGTTTATGGAAAACTTCTGCTGGGAATGGGATGTATTGCGCCATATGACTGCGCATGTTGACACTGGTGAGCAATTGCCACGCGCACTGTTCGATAAAATGGTCGCTGCCAAAAACTACCAGGCCGGCATGCAAACCGTGCGCCAGATTGAATTTTCATTATTTGATATGCGTCTGCACAGTAGTTTTGAACCGGATAGCAAACAAACGGCGCTGGATATTCTGGAACAGGTCCGTGACGAAGTGGCCGTGTTGCGTCCGCCAAAATGGAACCGTTTCCCGAATAGCTTCAGCCATATTTTTGCCGGTGGCTACTCGGCCGGTTACTACAGCTACAAATGGGCT
>DATHWT010000207.1:0-3733 GCA_035460345.1 Methylophilus sp.
TTTGAACTCACTGGCATTAATCACGCTTTCGGATTTAAGGCCAGCGTTAACAATCACGAAATCATTGTCTACAGACACTACTTCGGCGGTGATCACTTCACCTGCGCGCATTTCCTGGCGGGCCAGGCTTTCTTCGAAGAGAGCTGCAAAAGATTCCATGGAGGAGGATGTATTAGAAATAGAAGCCATTAAAAAATTGTCCAAGTTTTACTCGCCAAACAGCCCATGCTGCCAAACGAGCCATTGCTACCTAAAGAAAGCAGTCAATGGATAAAGTTAAAAAGTGCCATATCCGGCTGGCGCCAAATATAACGCGAATCTGGAACTATACACAAAAAAATTATTGGCTTCAATGACTTAAAGCATTTTTTATGTGATTTTGGCGGTCTTTTTAAAGGCTTCTACAATCATATCGACGGCTTGGGCGATATTCATTTTCGTAGTATCCACCAGCATGGCATCAGGCAATTGTTTTAAAGGGGCTGAAGATCGCTGTGTATCGCGCAAATCACGCTGGCGTAAATCCTCAAGGATAGTCTCATAATCAGCACTGTCGCCACGATTGATCAGTTGATCATAACGTCGCTGGGCACGGGTCTCCACGCTTGCAGTCAGGAACACTTTTAATGCTGCATCGGGAAAAATAACAGAGCCTATATCCCGCCCATCGCCTACCAGGCCTGGGGTTTTCCTGAAGTTTCTTTGCGTTTGCAGCAAAGCCGTGCGCACCTGAGGATGAACTGCAACCTCAGACGCGCCTTTGCCCATTTGTTCGGTGCGGATATAGGCGCTGACATGTTCGCCGTTTAAAAATACCTCGCCGCCCTCGAAGCTGATCTCCATGGATGACACGATAGCTGCCAGTTCAACCGCGTCAGACCAGGAAACCGCCTGTATGTGAGCAGCATAAGCAAGCAAGCGATACAGGGCACCGGAATCCAGGTAATGAAAGCCGAAAGCTTTTGCTACACGTTCCGCGACGCTGCCTTTACCGGAAGCCGAGGGGCCATCAATGGCAATCACAGGCCATAAGGTTTGTTCAGTCATAAATTTTGCTTATCAAGTACTTAAAAACATTGAATTGGATTAAATCATCAGGTGTTTATATGATGTGCATAACGATTAAGGAGCACAGCATGATTAAAACATTTTCTTTCGCGATTCTGCATTTCAGCGTGGCATTCAGCATTGCTTACCTGCTCACCGGCAGCATCCTGATTGGTGGCCTGATGGCGCTCATTGAACCAGCGATTAATACAGTGGTGTTTTATTTTCATGAGCGGGCATGGAACCATCATCAGCATGCTCATGCAGCCATCAAAGAGGCTGATGAACATGAATGGGCTTACGCTGCCTGATTAACTGGCAATACTACTAAACACCTTAAAGTAATCAGGGAAAGTTTTAGCGACGCATTTCGGATCATTTATGGTGATTGGCACACCGGCCAGGCTGATTAATGAAAAACACATGGCCATACGGTGATCATCATAAGTATCGATCACTGCATTTTCAATCAGCTGGGCCGGTGGCGTGATCTGAATAGAGTCAGCACCCTCTACGACGATTGCGCCCACTTTGCGTAATTCGGTCGCCATCGCGGCAATGCGGTCTGTCTCTTTCACGCGCCAGCTGGCGATATTACGTAGAATCGTGGTGCCTTGCGCAAACACTGCCATCACTGCGAGCGTCATCGCCGCATCGGGGATATGGTTACAATCCAGGTCAATTGCGTTCAACGCACCTGTTTTTTCTGCACGTACATGGTTCTCGCCATAGCTGATATGGCCACCCATCAGTTTGGCCGCCTCAGCAAACAAAATATCACCTTGAATACTGTGTTGCCCCACACCTTGCACAGTGACATCGCCTGCCAGAATCCCTGCAGCAATAAAGTACGAGGCACTTGAAGCATCGCCTTCAACGTAAATTTCGCCTGGCGATTGATAACGTGCTGAGGCAGGAATATGGAAGCTTTGCCAACCCTCTCGTTGTACATTGACGCCAAACCGCTGCATCAGGTTGAGTGTGATTTCAATATAAGGTTTTGAAATTAACTCACCGACTACTTCAATGGTGGCTGCCTGCCCTGTGAGTGGCAATGCCATCAATAACGCCGTCAGAAACTGGCTGGATACATCACCGCGGATTTGGATCGGTTGGCTGACATTCAGTGTGGCTGGTGAAATTTGCAGGGGAGGGTAAGCTTCATTACCCTCATAACTGACTGCCGCACCTGTTTGACGTAATGCATCTACCAAATCACCAATCGGACGCTCATGCATACGCGGCACACCATGCAAATGGTAATGGCCATTTGAGAAAGCCAATGCGGCTGTCAGCGGCCGGAATGCAGTGCCAGCGTTGCCTAAAAACAAATCAGCTTGTTTGTTGGGAAAGTTTCCGGCGCAACCAGTGACCCGCCAGGCATTTTCTGCAATATTTTCCAGCTTCACGCCTAATGATTGCAGTGCTTCAAGCATTCTTGCGGTGTCATCTGAAGCCAGCAAGTCACGAATAATCGTGACGCCTTCTGAAAGGGCGGCCAATAATAAGGTCCGATTGGAAATACTTTTTGAGCCGGGCAGGGTAATTGTCCCTTGGGCTTCTGTCGCAGCGGATAAATGCAGTTGTTCCATAGCTTAAGTCTATTATTGAATTTTGGATTTTGCCCAGGCATTGCGGGCATGGCTGGCGTGTTCAAACAATGCAAATAAGCCTTTATCGTCGTTATTTTCCAGAAACGCCGTCATCTCACCGACAGCTTGCTGATATGTTTTTAGTTCTCCCAATAGTGCGTCTTTGTTTGCCAAAGCGATATCGCGCCACATTTCAGGATGACTTCCTGCAATACGGGTAAAGTCGCGGAAACCACTGGCCGCAAACTTAAACAGCAACTCTGCATTATCACGCTTGGCTAAATCCTCTACCAAGGCGAAGGCCAATAAATGTGGTAGATGGCTCACTGCCGCAAATACACTGTCATGGGCTTGCGGACTCATATTTGAGACCACCGCACCACAAGCCTCCCATAATGCGGTCACCTTCTCTACAGCCTCGCTTTTAGTCGCAGTATCTGGTGTCAGAATAACGTTTTTACCTATATATAAATCGGCAAGCGCAGCACTTGGGCCACTCTTTTCAGCACCGGCGATCGGGTGTCCACCGACAAACTGGTTAAATTGCTCCCCCAGTTCGGATTGAGCATATGCCATGACATCAGATTTAGTACTGCCGGCATCGGTAATTACAGTATGCGTAGAAAGATGAGGGCGAATAGATTTTAGAATGGCTGGCGTTTGCGCGACCGGGGCAGCAATTAGTACCAAGTCTGCATTTTCTAGTGCGGTTGCAATATTCGTTTCTGCAAGATCAATCAATCCTAAACTGAATGCTTCCTGCAGGCTTTGACTTGAACGACCAACGCCAATGATCTGTGGTGGATTGGGTAATTTTTTCAACGCCAGGGCGACTGAGCCGCCTATCAATCCTACGCCGAATATCACGATTTTCTTGAACATTCGAGAATTGTATCATGTCATACAACTGCGTCTGAAGTTTGGCTAGTCTTGGTTTCAGGCGTATACTTGATAGCTTGCATTGGGGCTGACCAGGTTTCGACGTGGGTTGCAAAGCAGTGCAGGGCATACCGAGGATTCAGGTTCCCTCGTAAATCCATCTGAAAAAGTATAGTCGCAAACGACGAAACTTACGCTTTAGCCGCTTAATCCCG
>DATHWT010000208.1:0-6781 GCA_035460345.1 Methylophilus sp.
GCATTGCAAGGAACCACCGAAAAAACCACCATTACCAATGTGCAGGGCGAAACGCAGATGCACCTGGATATCCTCAGCCATGAAGTGGTGCTGGAACAATTACGTGCGTCAGAAGTGGTCGCTGCGGTAGTCTCAGAAGAAGCCGAGGAACATATAAGCTTTGAAACGGTGGATGCACCATTTCTGGTCTGTGTCGACCCGCTGGATGGTTCTTCCAACCTGGCGATCAATGGCGTGGTTGGCAGTATATTCTCGATTTTACCGAATACCGGCGTTGCCACCCAGGGTAGCCAGGCGTTTTTGCAGCCGGGCCAGGCGCAGCGCGCTGCGCTGTATGTGATGTACGGGCCAGCAACCTTACTGGTACTGACTTTGGGCCAGGGTACCCATGTGTTTACGCTTGATCATGAAAATGACAGCTTCGTACTTACCCAGCAAACAGTCCAAATTCCCGCAGACACTTCTGAATATGCCATTAATGCCAGCAATCAACGTTATTGGCAACCCGCAGTAAAACGCTATGTAGACGAATGTTTGCAAGGCGCCGAAGGTGAACGCGGGCGCGATTTCAATATGCGCTGGTGCGCCAGTATGGTGATGGATGTGCATCGTATCCTGACGCGTGGCGGTGTTTTTTTATATCCACGCGATCACAAGCAGCCGGTCAAGGCCGGGAGGTTAAGATTGTTGTATGAAGCCAACCCCATGAGCCTGCTGGTTGCACAGGCGGGCGGTGAAAGCATAGATGGCCTTGAAGATGTTCTGGCATTACAACCAACGTCGTGCCACCAGCGTGTCCCGGTATTGCTGGGGTCCAAACAAGAAATTCAGCGCTTGCGTGAATACCACCAGCAAGCCACAGAATAAAGGAGTTTTGCATGGCATTGATTTCCCTCAGGCAGTTACTCGATCACGCAGCCGAACATAGTTACGGCTACCCAGCTTTTAATATTAATAATATGGAGCAGATCATCTCCATTATGAAAGCCGCTGACGAAGTTGATAGTGCAGTGATTTTGCAGGCCTCGGCCGGTGCGCGTGGCTATGCCGGTGAATCGTTTTTACGCAAAATGGTAGAAGCCGCGATTGAACAATTTCCGCACATTCCGGTGTGTATGCACCAGGATCATGGGACTTCACCCAAAATTTGCCAGATGGCCATCCGTAGCGGTTTTTCCAGCGTGATGATGGATGGCTCGTTAAAAGAGGATCACAAAACGCCTGCCAGTTATGAATACAACATGGATGTCACCCGTCGGGTGGTAGAGTTTGCCCATGCTGTGGGAGTCTCTGTAGAGGGCGAATTAGGCGTACTGGGGTCACTTGAAACCGGCATGGCAGGCGAAGAGGATGGCGTTGGTGCCGAAGGCAAACTGGACGAATCACAGCTATTAACTGACCCGGATGAAGCTGCTGCATTTGTCGAGGCAACCAAAGTTGATGCGCTCGCAATTGCAATCGGCACCAGCCACGGTGCCTATAAATTCACCCGCCCGCCGTCAGCCGACACCTTATCCATCAAGCGTATCCAGGAAATTCACGCCAAAATCCCCAATACACACCTGGTCATGCATGGCTCTTCCAGCGTGCCGCAAGAGTTTCTGGAGCGGATCCGGCATTATGGCGGTAATATCAAGGAAACCTATGGCGTACCGGTTTCGCAGATTGTAGAAGGCATCAAGAGTGGTGTGCGCAAAGTGAATATTGATACCGATATCCGGCTTGCCATGACCGCTGCTATTCGTGAGTATTTTGTTGAACATCCTGAGGAATTTGATCCAAGAGGGTATTTTAAGGAGGCAACCAACGCGGCGCAACAACTCTGCAAGGAACGCTTTGAAGCCTTTGGCAGTGCAGGGCAGGCAGGTAAAATCAAAGTGGTTTCCCTGGAAAAAATGGCCGCCATTTATTAAATGATTGAACGGTTGTTGGGTAAAGCTGCCATAGTTGATAACGTAGCCCGACCATAGGCAATGAAAAACATTTCAGCCACTTTACCCGCTCATACTTAAAAGCAAAAATATAATCATATCGAGGGGGCATGATAGAAAGGTTTTACATCATGCGCAAAAAATTAGTCATCGGTAACTGGAAGCTGCACGGCAGCTTGCTGGAAAATCAGGGCCTGCTCAATCGGCTCAAACAAGAACTTCATGATCTGGACGGTGTGGATGCGGCTGTTTGCCTGCCGTATGTTTATTTATATCAGGCTCAAGCTTCCTTACAAGGTTCAGCGATAGCCTGGGGCGCACAAAATGTCAGCCAGTTCACTGAAGGCGCTTATACCTCCTGCATCTCTGCAAAAATGGTCGCCGAGTTTGGTTGCAGCTATACCATCGTCGGTCATTCCGAACGCCGTGCACTCAAACTGGAAAGCAACCAGGTTGCCACCAAACGCTTGCTGAATGCCTTGCATGCAGGTCTTACGCCTATCTTTTGTGTCGGAGAAACACTGGATGAGCGTGATGGCGGTATGGCTGAACTGATCGTCCGCAACCAGATGCTGAATGTGGTGTACGGCCTGGACGACAAGGCATTTGCACTGGCGAAAAAACTCAATATGGTGATCGCCTATGAGCCGGTGTGGGCGATCGGTACCGGTGAACATGCCACGCCGGAACAGGCACAGCGCATGCACGCCTTCATCCGCATGATGATTGCCGAACGTGACCGGGAGTTTGCCGAGCAGATACGTATTTTGTACGGTGGCAGTATGGGGCCTAAAAATGCCGAGAGCCTGTTGCTGATGCCGGACATCGATGGTGGCCTGCTAGGCCGTGCGGCTCTGGTGGCTGAAGACTTTATCGATACCTGCCGGATTGCCTCACATTGCTGGCAGCAAAAACAACGGTCAACGGACTCGACTAAGTACATGCCATTCACGGTGGTATGACCGACTCGTTTAAAGGCAACAAAAGTCATTTACCAAGCAAACCCTGCCAGCAATGTGGCAGGCAAATGAGCTGGCGCAAAGCCTGGTCGACCAACTGGGACTTGGTTAAATATTGCTCGGAGCGTTGCCGCCGACAAACCAAGCTATCATCGGCATGAGAAACCTGATCGTGATTTTGGGTGACCAGCTCGTGCTGGACAATCCTGCCTTGAAAGCGTTTGACCCTTCCCAGGACCATATTGTGATGGCAGAAGTCATGCAGGAAAGCACGCATGTCTGGTCACACAAGCAGCGGATTACCCTGTTTTTATCGGCGATGCGTCACTTTGCTGATACCTTGCAAGCAAGACATTTCCCGTTAACCTATTTCAAGCTGGATGCACATGCTCATCCTGATCTGGCGGCTGTCTGGCAAGCCATGTTGCAGCAACACCAGCCTGACTGCTTGCGTGTATGCGAGCCTGGTGACTGGCGCGTATTGCAAGCACTAAAAACCACAGCAAAGAAAAATCATGTCGTGCTGGAGGTACTACAGGATACGCATTATATGTGCAGTATTCCGCAGTTCCAGCGCTGGGCCGAGCGGCAGGAGAATACTTCTTTGCGTATGGAAAATTTTTACCGTGGCATGCGCAAGAAATACAAGGTGCTCATGGCGGATGATGCGCCTGCCGGAGGTGACTGGAATTATGATAAGGAAAACCGGCAACATTTAGGTAAAGACGGTCCGCAAAACCTGAAGCCACCGCCACGGTTTACGCCTGACGCGCTCACGCAATCAGTTATGGCGTTAGTCAACAATCGCTTTGCAGAAAATCCCGGGGGACTTGATGATTTTCCATGGGCGGTAACGCGTGCACAGGCCATTGAACTGCTTTCTCATTTTGTAGCCGAAAAATTACCGCAATTTGGCACTTACCAGGACGCCATGTGGCAAGACAGCCCTTATTTATGGCATTCGCTGCTGGCTTCGGCCCTCAACCTCAAATTATTGAATCCGCGAGAAGTGATAGACGCTGCCGAGCAGGCCTATCAGCAAGGTAAGGCGCCGCTGGCCAGCGTAGAAGGGTTTATCCGGCAAATACTGGGTTGGCGCGAATTTGTCCGGGGTGTGTACTGGCTGGAAATGCCCGCATTAAAGTCTGCCAACTATTTCAAGCATCAGCGTGATTTACCAGCCTGGTTCTGGACAGGTCAAACGCAGATGCAATGCGTGTCACAATGCATAGGACAAACATTGGAAACCGGCTACGCCCACCATATCCAGCGTTTGATGGTGATAGGCTTGTTTTCAACCCTGGCTGGTTTGTCACCACAGCAGGTCGCAGACTGGTTTTTGGCCGTGTATGTAGATGCTGTCGAGTGGGTCGAGCTGCCGAATGTGGCTGGCATGGCTTTGTATGCCAACGGTGGCAGGTTCACCAGTAAACCTTATGTCGCCAGTGGCGCTTATATCCAGCGTATGAGTAATTATTGTGCGCACTGCCGCTACGACCCCAAACTCAAAACCGGTGAGGCTGCCTGTCCATTTACCACGTTGTATTGGGCATTCCTCATCAAGCATGAAACATTGCTGACCAGTAACCAGCGCACCCGCCTGATGGCACAGCATGTCGGTAAAATGACCGCCAGCGAGCAATCAGAGATCAACACATTTGCCCGGCAACGGCTAAATCAAATAGAGCAGTTATAAATGGCGCTTTTTTTCGATTCATACGATTTCATAAAACTGTCATAAATCGCTGGCCGCCAAGCGCTACAATAGTGTGCATGAAAAATAACCCCTCTGTGTTGCTAGACCGCGACCTCAGTATCCTCAGTTTCAATGCGCGTGTATTATCCCTGGCGCAACGTGAAGACTACCCCTTGCTCGAGCGCTTGCGCTTCTTATGTATCGTCTCTAATAATCTGGATGAGTTTTTTGAAGTGCGCATGCCTTTGCAGATGGAAGCGCATCAGCAGGGCGTGACACATGGACCGGTGACCGCCACTGGGTGCGAGCAGATTGCCAGCATGGCGCATGCGCTGGTGGCAAAACAGTATGAATTGTTTAACGATGCCCTGATGCCAGCACTGGCCGAACAAGCCATACACCTGGTTTCCGGCACGGTACGTACACCGGAACAAACCGCCTGGGTGAGTAGTTACTTCAAGCGCGAAGTGCTGCCATTCCTGATGCCGGTGTCTTTGGACCCGTCGCATCCTTTCCCGCAGGTGGCCAACAAATCTTTAAATTTTATTGTGCGCATTGCGATCGATAAAGAAGAAAAAATCGCTATTGTACGCGTGCCGCGTGTGGTGCCGCGCCTGTTGCAGTTGCCGCACAACATCAGCAAGGGCCAGCAATGCTTTGTGTCACTGACCAGTATTATCCGCGCTAATTTGCATGTGTTATTTGAGGGCGCCAAAATCCTGCACTTCTCGCAGTTCCGCGTCACCCGCAACAGTGACCTTGAAGTCGATGAGGATGATGTCAGCAATTTGCGCATGGCTTTGCGTGAAGAGCTTGCACACCGCCAGTACGGTAAAGCAGTGCGCCTGGAAGTGACGCATGAGTGTGACGATGCGCTGGCTGAATTCCTGCTCAAACAGTTTAATTTACCGGCGCTTGCGCTCTATCGCGTCAATGGGCCTGTCAATCTGGGTCGACTGATCCAGCTGCCGGATATGGCAAAAGGTGACCATCTCAAGTTCACGCCTTTCCAGCCGCAATGGCCAACCCATATCAACAAAAACATTCTGTTGCTGGCGCAAATGCGCGAGCGAGATTTACTGATACACCAGCCTTACGAAAGTTTTGATGTGGTGATCCAGTTGCTGGAAGAAGCAGTAAAAGATGACCATGTGCTGGCAATCCGTATGACCATTTACCGCACCGGTGCAGACCCGCGCATGCTGGCCTTATTGCAGGAAGCCGTGCGTCGCGGCAAAGAAGTGCTGGTGGTGGTGGAACTGAAAGCCCGTTTCGATGAAGAAGCCAATATTAACTGGGCGGAAGCACTGGAATCGGTCGGTGCACAAGTGGTATATGGGGTTGTTGGCCTGAAGACCCACGCCAAAATGTTATTGATCATGCGCCGCGAAGGTAAAACCATCCATCGCTACGGGCATTTATCAACGGGTAACTACAATCCGAAAACCACGCGCCTGTATACCGACTGGAGCATGCTCACCGCCAATCCTGACCTGACAAAAGAGATGGAAGCGGTGTTCAGGCACTTGACCAGTGAGCTGCCATTGACCCGCATGCGGCACTTGCTGGTGGCACCGTTCACACTGCATGCCGGCATGATCAAGCAACTGGCTAAAGCGCAGCGTTTAGCCAGGCAGGGTAAACCGGCGCGCGTGATTGCCAAAATGAACGCGCTGACCGATATCCCATTGACCGAGGCCCTGATCAAAGCCGCAGCCGCAGGGGTGGAAATTGACCTGATCATCCGTGGTGCCTGCATCCTGCCGGTTGATTTACCTGCGATTAAAGGCCGCATTCGCGTCAGGTCGATTGTGGGCCGTTTGCTGGAGCATTCCCGAGTGTTTTACTTTAATCTAGACGGGCAAGTGCAGATGTGGTTGTCGAGTGCCGACTGGATGAGCCGCAATATGGTCCGCCGGGTTGAACTGGCGTGGCCTATCACCGACCCCAAAATGCAGCTGCGTATCATGCAGGAAGGCTTGCAAATGTACCTGGATGATAACCTGGACGCCTGGCAGCTGACTGAGCAGGGCGTTTACAAGGCCGTGCGTGAATCAGCAGGCGATGCGCCGTTGCAATCCTGCCAACAGATATTGTTAAAACAATATCATTCTTTATAGGGTAGGCGATGTCGGTACGTAACCTGATTTTATGGCGGCACGCTGAAGCGGAAGATCTACAGCACGGGCATTCAG
>DATHWT010000209.1:0-11500 GCA_035460345.1 Methylophilus sp.
TGAACACTTTCATAAGCAATTCGATACCAACGTATTGGGGTTGTTGCTGACCACCCAGGCCGCTGTGAAACATCTGGGCGAAGGTGCCAGCATTATCAATATAGGTTCTGTCGTCAGTCGCTTAACGCCACCTGGCGCTGCGGTATATACCGCCACCAAGGGTGCGGTGGATGCGATCACTGGTTCATTGTCCAAAGAGTTGGGACCACGAAAAATTCGCGTGAATGCCTTAAACCCTGGCCTGGTGGAAACCGAAGGTACGCATACAGCCGGCGTGATTGGCTCCGAGATGGAAGCCGGTTATGTGGCACAAACCCCGTTAGGTCGCAGTGGCCAACCAGATGACATCGCTTCGATTGCCGCTTTCCTGGCTTCGGATGACTCCTATTGGTTAACTGGCGAACAACTACTGGCTGGCGGCGGTTTACGTTAATCCATAAAGAGACACATTGATGATCAACTTATACACATGGGCAACACCAAATGGTCGAAAAATTTCCATCATGCTTGAAGAACTCGGCATCGATTATGTGGTGAGCCCGGTTGATCTGGGCAAACTGGCACAATTCTCCCTTGCTTTTACTGCCATTTCGCCTAACAATAAAATCCCTGCCATTGTGGATACTGAATCGGAAGGCGCGCCACTCGTCATTTTTGAAAGTGGCGCAATCCTGACTTACCTAGCAGATAAAAGTGGGCAGTTTCTCGCAGCGCATGGTCAGTCGCGTTATAACGCACTTGAGTGGCTGCATTGGCAAACAAGCAGCCTGGGGCCGATGTTAGGCCAATTAGGTTTTTTTGCGGTCAGAAGCGAAGAAAAAGCACCGCTAGCCATTGCAAGGTTTACCGAAGAAGCACAGCGCATATTTACGGTGCTGGAAACCCAGTTAAAAGCGCATCCTTATGTGGCGGGTGAGGCATACTCCATCGCAGATATGGCTTGTTACCCATGGGTGCTGGCAGCGACAACGTATTTGAAAGAAGTACTTAAGGATACGTTAGCCACAAAATCCTCCATACAACGCTGGTTGCAAGTCATCGGTGAGCGGCCAGCGGTAAAACGCGGCATGGCTATCCCAAAGCTTTAATGTTTGACTTTACGCCCATGTGGACGACCACCTTTCAATATTCAAAAAACCAGCAAGCGATTGCACTCCAAGTGTTTGGCAAACGAAATGCAAAGCATCGAAAACCCGTCGTGATTTACTTCCATGGCGGGCTGTTTAACTGCGGCAAGGTCGAGGATGCCTATCCCATAGCCAGGGCACTTTCAGAGCAGGCGATTATCGTGTGTGTGGAGTATCCGCTGGCGCCCTGCGTGCACTTTCCGGAAACGATAGAAGTGGCTTATGAATCGCTGGCCTGGCTAGCTAATCATGCGCAGCTGATAGGCGCTAGTGTGAAAAGCGTGTTCGTCGCCGGTGAGCAAGCAGGCGGTAATCTTGCGGCCGTGGTGTCTATGCTGTTTCGGGACAGAGGGATAAGTAGTATTCACTTGTCAGGACAAATACTGCTCAACCCCATGCTGGATGCCTTGCAAACTTCAAAATCGATGGGGGCGACGCCAGATTCGCCTTGCAGGCGAGCCTGGGCAGATTATATTCAAGTAAGCAGTAATGCCACGCACCCTTATGCCTCGCCCGTTAATTCTTGCAGGCTGGCCGGGCTCGCACCTGCATTGGTGATTACCAGCCTGGAGAATCCGTTGCGCGACGAGGCGGAGTCTTATGCAGCAAAACTATTGCTGGCGGGAGTGCCGGTACAAGTGCAAAGACTGGACGATGGCGCTCAAACCCTGACGTCAGACCAGCACCCGGCTTTTAATGCAACCTGCCAGTTAATCAGGCATTTTATTAAAGGATAAAGCGTTGATTTTTGGATAAAACTCAATGAATCAACACTGTTCTTGTACGAATATTCCTACAAGACTTTCAGAAAAAGCTGTATGGAGCCATGGTGTAGAAGCCCGCATCATTGAGCCTACGTTAATGCATTACTATCAATTAAAAAAAGAGGGAGGATTCATCATGACACAAGCGACAAAACCAAGGGCGGATAGCAGCGCGATATCCTTAGCCGCTATTACCGCAGGGGCTGTTGCCGCTGCACTTGTGATCATGTCAATTGGCTCTATCGTAACGATTATTTCTATTGGCACATCAATCAATCCTGGCATGCAGGCCAACGCAAGACTCATGGATGTCAATGCGCCAGTGGATCATGTTGCAGTGCTTTCTACTAAATTTCATGACAATGGCAATAGACATTTCCAGCAAGTTAATAAATTGACCAAAAGAAATGAAAAGAGTTTCTACATTGATGCCGTACTGCGTGAAGATACTCATCACATGCCTACCCCGACTACCGATAAAACAATTCAGCAGCCTAAACTCACCGTTAAAGGCAATCACGTTTTTGCTTAAATATTAATTCTTTAAGGCTTATCCTGTGAAAAGGCTGGCGATTGTCGTTTTAATGATGAGCTACCTTTTAATGGCAGAAAGCCTGGTAGCTGGAGAAATTAATAAAGGCGAAGTTAATAAAGCTGAAACCAGTAAAACCCCACATGTCGCATTCTCAAGCAAATTCCGCAGTGTAGATTATTTATTTACCGATAGAGCCGAAGCGGAAGCCATTGCCGATGGCGCCAATTATGACTTCGCGATACGTGAAGTTGGCTGGGACCTGATTTCAGCCGTAGGACGTGCCTGTAGTTCAGTCAAAAACGTACAGGCTATCTTCATAGATCGGATCAATTTCAAGGAACGTCATTCATTCGTTGTACTGGGCGTGTTGGCGGATCTGGAATTCCTGGCATTCAATATTGACAGTGCCCTGCCTAACAACACCCTGAAAGAATTAATCAGCGCTTTCGAGCGCGAGCATGTGTCTGTCATCCGACTGGCAGAAGCCAGTAGCGTCGAGTTGCTGATCTCAAGCAAATAACTTTACCCCCCTTAAATCCTGCCTCAATTACTAAAATTTAGATCGCGTAAATATTGATCAGGCTGCGCTCTTGCGTCTGCTCGCAAGTCTGGAAATGGATAAAGTAAGTATTTCCCACCTTGATGAATTTAGTCGCATCCACCAGGTCATCCAGCGTTAATACCGGGTTGTCGCTCATATGCGTAGCAAGGGTGACATTAGCGTTAGACAAATTGAATGTAATACTCTCAGTGGTGATACCACTCTCACTGCGCTGAACGCTTTTAATCCTGGCCTTGGCCACTTGTTGCTGGCAATCAGGCATCACTTCTTCGAGATTGATCAAGCCGAGCACGGACGATATAGCTGGCGCTACTTTGCCGGATGTTGACTGCTTGTTTGGAGTCTTCTCAACATGGGTGCTGATCACGCGAGCGCTGTCACTGGCAGCGATTGTTAATGAAGCAGCGCTTAAAAGAAATGCACCCAAAGCGAGTAACTTCAAGCAATCTCGCGGCAGAGCTAAACAAAATGTCATGATTAAACCTTTTTATTGTTTGTGATTTGTTGCAATTGAGGGCGGGAGAAGGTTTTTCCAGGCTTATTCCAGGCATCAATTTCACCTCAGTGAGTTTACAATAAAGACTTTGAAATTGTATGCGCAGCATTGATTTCTTCACCCTTAAAGCAAGGATAACCGCCTTCGCAAGGTGCAAAGTACTTGAGTCATCAAGACTTTTAAGGCATTGTGGGCGATTAAATGCAATCAGTATGATCCGAAAACATTGGGACAATTGAATGAGTAGCACGCATCACCCCGAAAAAGCCTGTGTCGAGCAAAAAAACACATCGCTTCCCAGCAGAAACAGCCACCGCCCGAAGCCACCTTTTTTTCAAAAAGGCATCATGGAAATCGGCAAACTGAATATCGTATTAATCGGTCTGATTGTCGTGATTTTGGCCGCCCTGATTTCACAGGAAGAAGTTTCCACATCGCCATTAGTGAACCAGGCCGTACGTGTACAAACTGTCACGACGCCGGAAATAGCGGCGCTGGATGCTCAAGACAACGCGGCTGCGGCTGTAGAACTCGTTGCCCCACCGAAAACGGAATCAAAAGCGCCTTCTAAATCCCGTAAAAAAGTTGACTCAACTGCACCTGCTGCTGAGTATAGTAAGCCAGCAGAACTCGTCGCTGGAAACCCGCCAACCAATGCAGAATCCACCCCTGAAATTAGTAACAGGCAGGAACCTGAACGCCCGCTACAGAAAGAACCTTCAAGAAATATTCTGGTATTCAACCTCTGGAGCCTGTCTGAACTGAGGCTGCGCAGTACTTTTACCAAGCTGATTAATGATGGTTCCGCCCCAGCCGGTATTCTGGAGTCGAGAAAAAAAGAATATCTTATCTTTGTAAATAAACGAACACACAAATGTGGCGAGCTTAATAACAAGTTTGCCAGCAATATCAACACCGTTGAGAAACTGACTTTCAAAGACAAAGATGTGGATGTCCTGGAGTGCCATACCTCAGAAAATACGACCGAGATAAACAGACTGAATGATTTGGGAGTAAGCGTTTCATAGTTTTCATTTAGCTAGTAACTTACAAGCTGATTACTTAAATAAAGCATTCCGTGATGAGTAATGGCTGGCTAGGCGACCCAATTCTTAATAAATAAGTATTGCGTATACGCCAAAAAAAATCGCCCTTAAAGGGCGATTTTTGTTAGGTCTGACGATATATTACAACGTACCTTTTAATATCAAGCCGATGTAGCGGAATGTACCCAGGCCATCCCAACCTACAGGATAGTTATTGGTGAAGTTATTCACACTGGTGGTGTAGCGCTTATCAAACAAGTTCTTGGCAACCAGGTTTATTTCAAACTTATTCTTGGTGTTGGTGATGATACCAATACCGCCATCGGTCACAGAATAGCCACTGACCTCACCATATTCAGACAATTGAGCCTCCAAGTTTTGCTTGGAGCGGAACACTGTACTGAAAAACGCATGCCCAGTAAATCCACCAGCCAGCGGTAAACGGTAATCTGCACCGATAATGCCAGTCAATTTTGGTGCGCCTACAATTTGTTTACCAGTATTGTCGCAAGTTGGGTTTGCGGCAGTCGTTGGAATTTCTGTAGGGCAAGTAGCATTGCTCCAGTCACTGTACACGGCACGGTTGTATGCTGCACCAAAATTGAATACCAGATTGGAAGTTGCACTGAATGCACCGTCCAGCTCAATACCACGTGCAGTGATTTCGGGAATATTACCGAAGTCAGAACGATATCCAGTTGTCGTGGCATTAGGTCCGGTCGTACCTACGAATGTACTTGTAGTCGCCTGGTAATCTTTGACAACTGTATTATATAAGTTCACATTCAACAGCAAACGGCGATCAAATAGTACGCTCTTGAAGCCGACTTCAAAATCCAGTGATTTTTCAGGGTCTGCATCCTGACGCGCACCATTCGTAGTCCGGAATGCCACAACGCTGGATTTTTCACCACCCGCAGCAGATGCGTAAAACATGACATTTTCATTGTATTTATAGCTTGGACTCAGCAACCATGAAATCGAATCTTCAGTCAGTTCCCCATCCCGGAAACCATAAGCATTACCGGTTTGGCCGTTACGTATCGTATTTGCCGCGGCTACCTGACCTGCTGAAGCCCCGTTTGCATTCGTCAATGCTGTCAGTGCCGAACCGTCATAGAAAGTATTATTTTTAGAAATACTGTTACTACGTTTTTCATGTGTAAAACGTAAACCTGTTGTAAGGTCTGCTTTCTCTGTTAAATGCCAGTTGATTTGACCAAACAATGCTTTACTGTCAGTTTTCGAAATCTGATTATTCGTAGCATACACATTATTCAACGAGTTTCTTAGCAGTTCCCGGCCAGCCGCATCAGCAAATAAAGTATTGAAGTTGCCATTACCTGCGTAAAAAGCACCAGCATCTGCACCATACAAGTTACGGGATGTCGTATCTGCTTCCGCTTTTAAGTAGTACAAACCGGTTTGGTAATCTAATAAGCCACCTGGCTCAGACGTTAACCTGAATTCTTGCGAGAATTGTTTGGCATCTACTAGTGTGCCGCCACGCTGTATATCAAACTTGGTTTCTTCAGAGTCATTTCTGGCATCGAAATGATACTTTCTGGTACCGGTAATAGAGCTGAGGGTGACAGGGCCGAGATTCCAATCGACAGTGGCTGAAGCTCCGCGGTTGTAAGTTTGAAGCGGCTGAGCAGAGTTCAACTCAACTTTATCCATGTTGTCCTTACCAATGATAGGCCTGTAATTACCACCATCAAAGTATGGACGGGATAGCCTGGATGTATGGCCACCTTCTGGGTCAATAATCTTGGCTTTAGTATTGCTACGCTCGTTCGCTACCGCAGAATCCAGATTCAATTTGGCAGTGATATTTTCGGTTGGTGTTAGCAAGAACTGAATGCGACCACCCAGGCGGTTTTTTTCATGCCAGCGACCACCTTCGGTAAATACGTTTTCACGGTCACCATCCTGTTTGTCGACAAAGAAGGAACCTCGCCATGCCAATAAATCATCCACAATAGCATTAGTGTATGAGCCACGTGCTTTCTGGCCGCCCGGTGAAGCATCCTCCCCCATTCGTCCGCCTGCTTCAAGCTCTAACCAGCCTTGTTGTGTGAAGCTGGGCGCACGGCTTACGTAATTAATCAAACCCATGGTGGTATTTTTACCTTTCAAGGTGCCCTGTGGACCACGTAATACCTCAATTCGGTCCAGATCAGTAAAACTCTGGAAAGACATACCCACCTGGCTCAGGTAAATATCATCCACTACGATGCCGACGGCAGCTTCCTGGTTTTCGTTACCGGTAGATTTACCGATACCACGGATGGAAATACCGGAACGACGTGCATTTGGTGTTGTAGCCGTTAAACCTGGCGTAACCCTGCTCAAATCATCAATGGTATTAATACGGTCACGGTCTATCTGTTTACCGCTGATAATGGTTTCAGGGATTGGCACATCTTGCGCAATCTCAGCACGGTTACGCGATGTCACGACAACGGAACCAAGCAGGTTCTGATCTTCTGGTTCAGTCTTTTTAGCTGTTTCTGTTTTGCCAGTGGCTTCTGCAGAGCTTGCAGGCTCCTCACCCGTCTGGTCTTTCAATTCTTTTTTTGCATCATCCAGCGCTTGCTCTAGCTGAATGATTTTATCTTTGATCTCTTTGGAGTCTTTTTCAGCTGCGTATGCATCCAGTGAACCTGCTAACGATAATCCAGCTAATACTGTGACTGCGGTGCCGCGGAAAACTGCTGCTGAATGGTGTTTTCCGAACACCATTGTGGAAAGCAGTTTGGCAATAATCTTGGGTTTGGTATGTATCCCTGTATTAATGTCTTGCATTACATCATCCCTTTTATAATAAGTAGTTAAAACTTTGTCACGCAAGCCTTATTGCAATATGCATACCATAAAAGAGAATGAGGGAATTAATCTTAATATCTTATTGATATTATTGAATTTAATATTTATTCCAAGCTTAACAATGCCCGCTAAAAATTAAAAAATACTGTATCTCTCTCAACACAATCAACAGATTCTGTTGCTGTAGAAACACCTTTTAAAACTATTATTTGCCTAAAAACCAGTTGTCACCAGACGCCTCCTTTTATGTATGTCTATACCGTGATTAGCTTAGCGAATCCCATAAAAAAAAGCCCAGTGTTAACCGGGCTTTATGAGTCAATGAATTGAAAAGTTAGCAGATCATTTAACCAATACCTGTGGCGTGTCTGTGGCACCTAAGCCAAAACCACCATTATTCTCAAAACAAATACGCTCATCATGCTCCAGGTACTTAGCATCGCCTTTAGTTTTTGCCCAGCGAGCTTCGAGGTTCCAGCCATCCGAGTCTTCTGCCTCGGTGTATTTGATGGCAGGAATGGTGATTGTGAAGGGCCGCGTATATATCGTCGGATCATCAAACGTGCCTTCGTAATTAAAGCGCTTGCCGTCGCTTGAAAAAATATACTTTTCCTTGATTGTTGCATTCTCACTGACGAACTCGCCGGAACGCCCGAACAGTGCTTTGCCGTTATGATTGCTGACATCAACCACTAGAGTATTGCCTTCCCAATGCCCTCGGGAGTCACCATTCCAAAGTTTTAATTTCGAAGGCAGATGTGGCTTGTTATCCAGGTGGATGATCCGGCTGCCATTGTCAAATACAAACAATACATAACCTGGATATTGCAAGATATCATACCCATGCCAGTATAAGGATTTAGGCACGCCACCCGGTGCGCATCGGGCATTCGGCTCTACATGACCAGGATTGGTTGGGTTGTGAAAGCCTATCCTGAACTGTTCAACCTTTTCTTTGGCCCATGGCTGGAAAGGGAATTTTCCATCTTGCGGATCGCTAATCCTGCTAGGTGCACGCTCTTCACGTGGCCCCAATGGTTTTTTTCTGGCCTCGTAAATCACGCCTGCCTGGGGGTCTTCCAGGTTGCTGTGGTTACCTATTGTGTTAGACCATAAACCGCTTATATCTGGCTGTCCATCTGGCAACCTTGGACCAGTCCACTTTCCGGAAGTCAGCTTGGGAAAGGAGGTTTCACGAGCAATCCTTGTCTGCCCTGGCGGTGTGACGACAGGTGTCGCTGCGACGGGTTGTGTCTTGCTCTTGCCATCATCGGCAGCCAGTGATGTATTTGACGCTGCAATTGCGCACAATGCCAGGAAAATACTGGAATAGTTTGGAAAGCGCTTAATACCATGTTTCATTATTCATTTACCATTCATTTTATTTTAACTGTGGGAATGAGCTATTTCGCGTCCGGCTTAGGCGGGTAATATTGCTCGTACTCCAGTGTGTAGCGGTAATCTTCGATCAACTGAAAGTTTTTCTCAGGATGGCGATGTAAATAAACAGTGATATTCCAAGGGCGACTGAATACATTTTTGTCTTCAATCGTGGCTTTGTATTCAATTGTATTTGCGTCAGTGAGCTTCCAGCGCTCTACGACGTGCAGTGCATCACTATGAAAATTACCTGAGCGGTCCAGCCAGGTCTTATCATTAAAGTGCTTCACATCCACTACTAACGTATCACCTTCCCAATGCCCGCGCGAATCACCTAACCACCAGTCATTCGGGTCATCAGGATGCTCGGTATTATTGGTATGTATCGTTCGGATCGAGTGGCCGAACTGGTGCGAAATGGTGATGTCGCGTGGCCGCTGAAACAGCTGGATAGGCTCACGGTAATAAATACCACGTGGCACACCCAGCGTGGCACCTCTCAAGCGTGGGTCGGCGGTAAACCTGTCTTCAAAATTCTTCTTACGCTGCTCCAAAGCTTGCGGGAGGTAAGGAATCTCCCCGCCCTCCACCACACCAGCACCAGGTGATGCATCGGCACGTGCAATATGAGGCTCCAAGTCCTCATCAGCTGAACTGGTCGTCTCCCAGATACCGGAAAAATCCGGTTTTTTGTCAGCGCCGCGGGGTATTTTGGCATCATGCGCAAATACATTATCGACCGGTATAAAAAAGGCCAGCAGCATGAAAGACAGCAAAGTCGCTACTTCTTTCACGCGTTGCCCGGATTGCATCTTTAAAGACATCAACTGAAATCCCATTCTTTTAATTTTTAGTCATCAGAGACATTAATTTGCAGCGCCAGCAGCGGGCAATGCCGGAGCATCCTGGGCACCGCCGGTTTGAAAGACACGACCATCTGCTAGTTTGATTGAAGTGGAGTAAGCGAATTTCTTGCCGTTTTTTGATAAGTAACCATTGATGACGACTTCAGTGCCTGATGGCAATACCGTTTTAGTCAGGCCTTTTTGCTTAAGGCTGAAAGGCGCACCAAATTCAAAGCCCCAGTTGCTGACTGTGCCATCGGCTTCTTTCACATCGACATAGACCCAGCTATGCGGGTTGACCCACTCGGCCTTGGTGACTACCCCTTTCACTTCAACCGGCTTCAAAGCATCAAATTCGGCTGAAAAAGCATGGTGGGCAGTCACATTTTGTGCGCTTAACAATAAGCCGATGGTGATGAAGCCTAATGTCCCTTTAAAGTGCACAAAACTATTTAATTTATTCATTTTTCTAATGCTCCGCTTTTCTTAATTCCGCTCTGGTTATTCCAGTGACGGTTACTCTACTTTGGTCAGCACAGCCAGCTTGGAGATGCCAACGCGCTCAACCACCGCCATTACTTTTGCTACCGAGCCATAATTGACTTCGTCATCTGAACTCAAGTGAAACACCTGCTCAGGACGCTGCTGGTAGATGCCTTTCAATTTGCTTTCCAACTCGTTCAAAGGCACCTGGTCCTTATCAACGTAGACATCCCCTTTGGCGTCCACACTCAAGGTCACAGGCTTTAATTGCTCGGTAGGTTTAGTCGCAACCGTTTTAGGTAAATTGACTGAAATTGCATTGGTCATCACTGGTGCGGTCACAATGAATGCCACCAACAGTACCAACATGACATCCACTAAAGGTGTTACGTTGATCTCACTCAGGACGTCGTCGCCATCGCTTGAACTAAATGACATTACGCTAACGCTCCTTTCAGGTTACGCACGACAGGTGCATTGGTATCTTGAGCCGCACTGCCTGCCTCAATACGTGGCTGGAAAGTCACACGACGGGATACTTTGATCAGGTCTGCTGCAAAATCGTCCAGGTTGTCACTGCTGGTTTTCAACCGACGCAGGAAGAAGTTGTACGCCAGAACAGCAGGCACAGCCACGGCAATACCAATCGCTGTTGCAATCAATGCCTCACCGATCGGGCCGGCCACCACTTCAAGACTGGCAGATCCCAAACGGCTGATGTCAGTCAATGCATGCATAATGCCCCACACGGTACCAAACAAGCCTACAAATGGTGCTGTACTACCGATACTTGCCAGTACAACAAGGCCTGCTTCACGAATAAAGCGCTCCTTTTTGATCTGCTGCTTAAGCGCGCGCTCCAGTACATCCTGGCGATCACCAGAGTGCTGCAAATCGCCGCCAGCACCTGATGAAGCATCAAACTCTTTCAGGGCGTGGAAACCTACTTGCGCAACACGGTAAGAAGGGCCGGCGTGACCTTCCAGTTTGGAGGCTGCATTTAAATCTGTTGCAGCCCAGAAGGCGCCACGAAACTTAACATTTTGACGTCTGATCAGCCAGACTTGGTAGGCTTTAATCAAAATCAAAACCCAGGTGAAAATTGAGCCGATCACTAATGCAATCAATACACCTTGTACGACTGCAGATGTTGATGAAGATACTTCTAACATAATCTAAATTCCTTATTGTTCAGGATTGAAAATAATTGGCACGGTAGCCCAGCCATCGATAGGTGTACTGCCGCGCTTTGAGGGTACGAAAGTCCATTTCATTACGGTGTTTACAGCCGCCTCATCCAGCACTTTTTTACCAGTGGACTTTTTCACCGTGGCACTTTCAGGCGCGCCGCTTGCTAGCACTCGCACCCGTAATATGACTGTCCCACCCCATCCGTTTCTTAATGCCGCTCCCGGATACTCAGGTTTCGGGTT
>DATHWT010000210.1:0-11679 GCA_035460345.1 Methylophilus sp.
CTACGGTACTTTGGATCGTTGGTTCAAAGCTGTTGATGCACAAAACGGTAAAGAGCTGTGGAAATTCCAAGTTGGTTCCGGTGTAATCGGTAACGCATTCACATACGGTAACAAAGGTAAACAATACGTTGGCGTATTCTCCGGTATCGGTGGATGGGCTGGCGTTGCGATGAACCTGGGTATGACTAACGACACCGACGCACTGGGTGCTGCTGGTGGTTACAAAGAGTTGACCAAGTACAACGCTGCTCCTGGCGGCGGTGGTTTGAATGTATTCTCACTGTAATTGAGACTTGTCTCAAGTTAACATAAGAAATACGTTGACTCCTTAAACACCCTGCTTCGGCAGGGTGTTTTTTTTCATGAAAT
This sequence comes from Methylophilus sp., assembly GCA_035460345.1. Taxonomy (GTDB): domain Bacteria; phylum Pseudomonadota; class Gammaproteobacteria; order Burkholderiales; family Methylophilaceae; genus Methylophilus. The sequence continues at coordinate 370 of DATHWT010000210.1, forward strand.
TCATGATTCGGAAATGCATTAAAAATTAAAATACGTTTTGGCAACAAATAGAAACTTATTCAAGATAAGATGATGGCTCTTGTCGGGCGTTAGCAGAACTTTTGGCTTCAAAAAGGACTCCAAGTACGACAGGTAAAATCACAATAAGGATGAAATCAAGATGAAAATGACATGGAAGTTACTGGGTGCGATTGGGTTGGTGTGGGTAGCGCAAACAACGGTGTTTGCAGAGGAAATAGAAATTCCATCCATTAATCCGGATGAAGGCCGTATCGGTGAAGTGCGCCGTGTAGCGGATGAATCAGAATTCAAGGTCTGCTCTGACCCTGATAACATGCCTTACTCTAATATAAAACTGGAAGGCTTCGAAGACAAAATCGCGAAAGTGCTGGCAGATGATCTTGGCAAGAAATTGACATTTCAGTACGCTTATAACCGTCAGGGCTTTTTGCGTAACACGATTAATGCCATGCGATGTGATGTCATTATTGGCATGACCTCAGATTTTGACGGTCTGCGTACTTCCAAACCTTATTACCGTTCTGGCCACGTGTTCGTCTGGCGGAAAGACAGTAACTACGATATCACCAACTGGGATTCACCAGACCTGAAAAAAGGCATCATCGGTATCGTTGGCCAAAGTCCAGCCACTATTCCTTTAAATGATTTCAACCTGATGACGAATGCACGTCCTTATCGCTTGCAACGTGATCTGAACTTGCCAACCAGCTTTATGATTGATGACTTGGTTGCGGGCAAAATTGACGTGGCGATCATGTGGGCACCGATTGCGGGCTATTATGCAAAGCAATCCAAAGTGCCGCTCGAATTACGCATGATTCCTGAATACAACAAAGTCAATCTGAAAGGAAAAGAGTACTGGAATATCTCTGTTGCCGTCAGGATGAAAGATAAAGACCGTATCAAAATGATCAACGAAGCGCTGGTGCGCAACCAGGACAAGATTGATGCGATTCTGAAAGATTACGGAATCCCAACAGTACCTGTCGTTGAGGGTGATAGTGTGTACAAAAAATAACACTTAAATGAAAAATTTTTATAAACAGGCCTTGATTAATGACATTGGGAAAAAAACTCAGTAAAATCGAGCACTTGTTTTGAAATGGCCAAGTGAAAGATTCTGAAGATTATTCGGAAACATTCGTCAACCGTTTCTGAAACGATTCGTTAAATGAGCATGCGTTAATTATTTGGTTTTCAATTAACGCCGCTCATTTTGTTTAGGATTAGGAGACAACATGTTAGGCAACAAAATTAAATCAGCTGTGATGATTTCCCTGTTGGCATTTACTACAGGCGCAGTAGCTGATGTAACTTTTTCGGCTACTCAAGACGGATCTACCATCACTATTGATAAAGCCATGTTTGATACCGATGCAGCTAAAGAATTTTTAGCGACAGGTAAAAACCCGTATATCGGCAATGAAGCTGCCATCAAAGCAGGTAAAAAGAAATTTAACCTGTATTCATGCGTAGCATGTCACGGTGGTAAAGGCGAAGGCGCGGTTGGTCCAGGCCTGATCGGTGCTAACTTCCGCTATGCTAAAGATGCTACCAATAAGGGCATGTTTGAAACCATCTGGCATGGTACTAACGGTGGCATGGGTGCTAAAGGCTTTGGCCTGATGGCTCCAGATGATGGCTTGAAACCAGATGAAGTACTGCAAGTGATTGCTTTCATCCGTAGTAACAGTGTTGTAAAAGCTACTGGTAACGAATAATAATTAAAACCAACTTAGAACGGTCACCAAGGTGACCGTTTTTTGTTTTTATGGCACAATGATTCAGTCAGTTTTATCCATAATAAAAACAAGAAAAACTGTTTTATTTCAAGAAAAATTCTTACTAAAGGTATGGGGGCAATCATGAGAAGTTTGTTGTTAACGTCAGTGCTGGCAGCGTTGTTGGCAGCATGTGGTAACGGTGGTCAATCAACAGGCGCTAGCGCTGAGTCGTCTGAAGATATTAAAGCGATTAAATTTGAGGCGACCCAAGACGGGCAGCCTTTGCAAATCGATGTCAAAATGTTTGATACACCGGGTGCAAAAGAGTTTTTAAGTACAGGCAAAAACCCTTACATCGGCAAGGAAGACGCAATCAAGGAAGGTAAAAAGAAATTCAACCTGTTTTCCTGCGTGGCATGCCATGGCGGACACGGTGAAGGCGCCGTTGGGCCAGGCCTGATCGGTGAAAACTTCCGTTATGCCAAGAATGCAACCAACAAGGGCATGTTTGAAACCATCTGGCACGGTACTAACGGCGGCATGGGTGCAAAAGGTTTTGGCCTGATGGCACCAGATGATGGCTTGAAACCAGATGACGTATTGAAAGTGATCGCTTTTATTCGTAGCCATGCAAAAATTACAGGCAACGAATAGCGGTATAATGTAGTTGTTGTGCGCGCTTGGCTGTACGGCAGGCGCGCTTTTTTATTGAAGGATATAAGTGTGACGGATGAAAATAATTTACACCATGTCATCATCGTAGGTGGTGGCGCAGGTGGCCTGGAATTGGCGACAAAGCTGGGAGACTCCCTTGGCAAAAAGAAGAAGGCTCTCATCACGCTGATCGATAGCACCAGGACACATGTATGGAAACCGTTATTGCATGAAATCGCTGCCGGGAGTATGGACCCGGACCGCCATGAGCTCGATTACCTGGCGCAGGCGCACTGGCATCATTTCAAATTCCGCCTGGGACGTATGGATGGCTTGAACCGTGCCACGCGCGAGGTGAGCCTTGCCCCATTTATGGATGAAGATGGCAATGAAGTCATAGCGCGACGCACTTTTAAATACGACACGCTGATTATTGCCGTGGGTAGTACTACCAACGACTTCGGTATTAAAGGCGCCCGTGAATATTCATTAGCATTGGATACGCATTCCCAGGCGCAAAGATTCCATCGTTACCTGCATAACGCATTATTGCGTGCGCAGACACAGCCAGAACCATTAAAGCCCGGACAACTGGAAGTGGCTATTGTCGGCGCCGGTGCCACAGGTGTGGAACTGGCAGCTGAATTGCACAACACCACGCGTGAGTTAACGGCGTATGGGCTGGACAAGATTGATGCTGACCGTGATGTAAAAATCTCACTGATTGAAGCCAGTGACCGTATTTTGCCTGCGTTACCAAACAAGCTTTCTTATGCGGTGGATGTTGAATTGCGTAAACTGCGCGTCAATGTGTTCACTGGTGAGCGTGTGACTGAAGTTTCGCCTAAAGGCGTTACCACGCATAGTGGCCGCTTTATTCCTGCGGAACTGGTGGTATGGGCGGCAGGTATCAAGGCGCCGGATTTCCTGAAGGATATCGATGGCCTGGAGACCAATAGAATCAATCAGCTTGTGGTGAACCAGCATCTGCAAACGACGCGTGATGAGCATATTTTTGCTTTTGGCGATTGCGCCGCCTGCCCGTGGCTGGGGCATGACACCACGGTGCCACCACGTGCGCAGGCTGCACACCAGGAAGCTTCATTACTGGTTAAAACGGTGAAGGCACGCGTTGCCGGTAAAGACACACTGCCGGAGTTTCATTACCGCGATTATGGCTCACTGGTTAACCTGGGCAAATACTCCACGGTTGGCAGTTTGATGGGCGCAGTGGCTGGTGGCAGCATGTATATTCAAGGTTTGTTTGCCAGGGTGATGTACCGCAGCCTGTATAAAATGCATTTGATGGCTTTGCATGGCGTGCTGGCGGTGATTATTCATAGCATAGGTCGCCTGATTTCCAGACGTACCGAGCCGCATGTGAAATTGCACTGATTTTTACAAGGTGGTTTTTGCAGATTGATTGCAAAAGCATCACAAAATAAAAGGGCGCTTCAAGCGCCCTTTTATTTATTCTAAATGCTGATTTCAATAGAAATGCTTAGCGTCGAATATGTTTGCGGTAGAAGAATGTAATCAGTGACATGCTGACGATAATAAACACGCCAAATATCGCCACGATAGTATTGATCTCAAATTGCGCACCGACCATCCAGGTATAAGCACCCAGTAATAACAGGATGCCGATATTTTCATTAAAATTCTGCACGGCAATCGAGTGTCCAGCGCCTAGCAAATGATGGCCGCGGTGTTGCAGCAGCGAGTTAAGCGGCACTAGGAAATAGCCCGACAATACGCCAATAACAAACAATAAAACCGCCGCGACTATGGGGTTGGTGATCAATACCATGCTGATCACCAGTATGCCCATATAAATACCAGCTGGCAGCACTTTGACGGCATTTTCCAGTTGCACATAGCGCGAGGCAATCACTGAGCCTGCAGCGATGCCCACAGCGAGGATAGCGATCAGGTAAGTGGCTTCCTGTTGCGTAAATCCCAGTTTGACATCTGCCCACTTCAGTACCACAAACTGCAAGGTAGCACCTGCGCCCCAGAACAATGTTGTCACGGCTAATGACACTTGCCCCTGTGGATCTTTCCATAAGGTAATAAACGCGTGCCAGAAGTCTTTCAGCAAAAACCTCAATGTTTTTTGCTCAACCTTATGGTCGATAGGGACTTTGGGGATAAAGTAATTAAACGCTGCAGCCAGTAAGTAAAGCAGGGTGATAAATGCAATGCCGACATAAGGACTGGTGGCCGCCGCAATGGTAGAGCCAAATACTGGTCCCAGAATAATCGCTGTGACCGTGGTGCCTTCCATCCAGGCATTGGCTTTAATCAGCAGATGCGAAGGCAGCATTTCCGTTAGGATGCCGTACTTAGCCGGGGAATAAGCCGCAGCGCCTATGCCGACCACAGCGTAGGCGTATAAGGGCGGGACGCCAGCAAGCGCCAGTAAACAGCCGACAAACTTCAGGCCATTGCTCAAAAACATGACGCGGCCTTTGGGAAGGGCATCCGCAAACGGACCGACAAATGGCGCCAGCACGATATAGGAAATCACAAAAAACTCGCGCAACAACGGCTCGTGCCAGGTCGGCGCGTTGAGTTGAGCGAGCAGGGCGATTGCCGCAAACAGCAGAGCATTGTCGGCGATTGCCGATAAAAACTGGGCAATCAGTAGTGTATAAAAGCCTTTAACCATCACATGGGCAGACCTGCGTCTACAACACCTCTGCCGCGAAATCCGCCAGGCGCGAACGTTCGCCACGGATCAAGGTAATGTGGCCGTTATGCTGCCAGTTCTTGAAACGGTCCACCACATAGGTGAGGCCGGAGCTACCCTCGGTCAGGTATGGCGTATCAATTTGGGCAATATTGCCCAGACAGACCACTTTAGTGCCCGGACCTGCGCGGGTGATCAGGGTTTTCATTTGTTTTGGCGTCAGGTTTTGCGCTTCATCAATAATCAGGAATTTATTTAGGAATGTGCGTCCGCGCATAAAGTTCAGTGACTTGATCTTGATCCGTGTACGGATCAGGTCCTGCGTCGCGGCACGGCCCCATTCACCGACATCTTCATCCGTCTTGTTCAATACATCCAGGTTATCTTCCAGCGCACCCATCCACGGCGCCATTTTCTCTTCTTCAGTGCCCGGTAAAAAGCCGATATCTTCACCCACCGGCACCGTGACACGGGTCATGATAATTTCAGAATAACGTTTTTTATCCAGCGTCTGTGTGAGGGCTGCAGCCAGGGTCAACAAGGTTTTACCTGTACCGGCCTGACCCAATAGGGTTACGAAATCGATTTCAGGGTCCATCAACAGGTTCAGGGCAAAGTTTTGTTCGCGATTGCGCGCAGTAATGCCCCAGACATTGTGCTTCGGATTGGCGTGATCGTGCACCACCTCAAGCACCGCTGAGTTATCTTCAAGTTTGCGCACAATCGCGTGAAATGGCTTGTTATATTCGTAAAACACAAACTCATTGATCAGCAGGGATTTAACAATCGGGCCGTTGATCTTGTAAAACATGCGGCCTGCTTCCTGCCAGGAGTGCATATCCTTGCTATGCGCTTCCCAGAAGTCTTCCGGTAGCTCGCGCAAGCCGGTGTATAGCAACTCGCTGTCTTCCAGCACCTTGTCATTAAAGTAGTCTTCAGAAGGCACGCCCATGGCGCGTGCCTTGATACGGATATTGATATCCTTGCTGACCAGAATGACATTACGGTCCGGGGATTGTTTTTTGAGTGCCAGGACGACACTGATAATCTGGTTATCTGCTTTGCTGCCCGCTAAGCCTGGCAGGTCTGTAGGCACATGTTCGGTCTGGAAAAACAGTTTACCGGAAAGGTGGCGATTGCCCTTAATTGCCAGCTGACAGCCAGCCTCCAGATTGTTGGTGTCTACGCCTCCCATGATTTCTTCAAGGAAGCGGCTAGCCTGGCGCGCATTGCGGGCAACTTCAGTCAGCCCTTTTTTGCCATTGTCCAGCTCTTCCAGGGTCACCATCGGCAAATACACATCATGTTCTTCAAACCTGAACAACGATGAAGGATCGTGCATCAGTACATTTGTATCCAGAACGAACAACTTAGTTTGCGGAGCACGTGCCATAGAAAATCACTTTATGAGTGGAAAGATTGGATGCTGGCCAGCACTTCAGCGGCGTGGCCATCGACCTTGACACCACGCCACTCGCGGACAATGGTGCCTGTTGGGTCTATCAAAAACGTACTGCGCTCAATACCACGTACCTGCTTTCCGTACATGTTTTTCATTTTAATCACATTGAATGCCTGGCAGGCTATTTCGTCCGCGTCCGAGATCAATTCAAACGGAAATGTGTACTTGGCTTTGAAGTTTTCATGCGATTTGAGACTGTCGCGCGAAATGCCGAAAATGACAGCATTGGCGGCAGTGAATTCGGCATACTGATCTCGAAACTGAACGCCTTGGGTAGTACAGCCAGGGGTGGCATCCTTGGGGTAGAAATACAAGACAACGAATTTTCCCAAATAGTCACTGACTTTGAATTGAAGGCCGGAAGTTGTCGGCAGGGATAATGCGGGAGCAGGTGAATTCAACATAATATTGGTGGCAAAAGCTTAATCACATTGTTGATAAAAAACCAAAATTAAGCAAGCAGAAAAAGAAAAAATTCCGCACTTCTCATTATGTCGCCAACATCAGGCGTGTAGGCCTTGGACTGCCTTACTGCGGCAGGGAAATGGTGATACGGGTGCCGTTACCCGCCTGGCTTTCAAATTCCATGGCTCCGCCTAGCTCCTCGCAGACTTTGAATGCGAACGGGATGCCGAGGCCGGTACCAAAGCGTTTGGTGGTCGGGCCCGGCGTAATGGCATGCGGGTCAGGTTTGAAAGGCATGCCCGGCCCCTGGTCAATAATCATTATGGTCAACATGTTATCCAGCAGCGAGCACTGGATATGGATATCTGTGCCTTTCGGAGAAGCTTCTGAGGCATTCAGCAGCAAGTTGTAGAGCATTTGTTCCAGCAGGTGCTCGTCGGTCAGGATCAGGCGCTTGATACTGGCGCTGTCTTCAATCACCTTGATATTTTTCTCAGTCAGCTTGGGCTGCAAGGTGATGATGGCACCCTGCACAATCGAAGAAAGCATGAGCTGGTTCAGCATCGGTTTGATCGGGTGCAGGTAGGAAAGGAGGCTGCCGGTCCACCTTTCCAGTCTATCAACCGTGTGGATGATGCCATGTACAGATTCCTGGGTATCTTTGTCCGGGGCATCGATCACCTGGGCGGTAGCGCGTATGCTGGCCAGCGGATTTCGTATGTTGTGCGCCAGCATAGGCACCAGCAGGCCCAGCGCCGCCTGTTTCTCACTTTTCACCAGGGCGTCCCGGCTTAAAGCCAGGTCCTCTGCCATTTTGTTAATCTCTTTTGATAACACCGCCAGTTCTTCAGCACCTGCTTCAGGCACTTGATGGCTCAGGTTGCCGGTACTGATAGCATTGGTGGCAACCATGATGTCATTAATGGGCTTGACGATAGAGCGCTTTAAAATGCGGCGTGAGTAAAGAATCAGTACAAAGGCTAGCAGGAGTGGCAGGGAGAGCACGGCGATAGAGCTGCTCCTGGCATCATCTAGCCGGTTCTTGATCTCGCTTTGCTTGATCATCAGCAGGTGTTCGGCGCGCTTGGAGACTTCTTCGTAATGCGTGAAAATGCCGGTCTCGATATCCTGGTAAATAGATTTTTGCGCCTGTTTGTTGGGGTTGTTCTGGTAGCGGTAAAACAGGGTAGGTGCTTCATTCACCAGTTTTCGGTATTTACTTTCTATCTCCCTGAGTGCGGTGCGCTCTTCTTCATCAATGGCAATGCTTTGCAAACGCTGCAAATGCACGAGGATAGAGGTGGTGTAATGGTTATATTCATTCAGTGCATTTTCTTCCTGCAGAAAAAAAGCATCGAACAATTCTTTTACCTGGCGATATAAATCGCCCCTGACCAGGTAAATTTCCTGGATCACCATATTGATACGCTGCGATTGCTTGGAAGCTTTATCCCACAGGTAAATGCCGTAGCCACCACTGGCAACCGCCAAGATAATCAGGGCAATAAAATACAGGTCATGAAACAGCAACAAATGCTTGAGCGATTTGCCATAAGCCCGCTGTGTGAAAGCTTTCTTAAATTTTTCTTTGGGAAATGCCATGGGCCGCCGGCTTAGCTGGACAGCTTGAAGCTGACCGTGACAATAATATTATTGATTTTACCGCGCAGGATCTCGTTGAAGTGAGGTTTTAACTGTGACTTCTGCGCCGCTGCCAGAGCTGCGTCATCAATTGCCTTATTGCCACTGGACTCCACCACTTCAATGCCTGTGATATCGCCGTGGTCATCAATGTTAATCTTCAACTTCACATCGCCTTCGATGCCTCTATCCTGTGCGATCCTAGGGTAGCGCTGGTTTTTCTTAAGTTCCCGGTGCGCTGCATTTCTGAACGCATTGCGCGCAGCTTCAATATCGCCCTCACTAGGGCCGGTGGCTTTCGGTGGTTCAGCTGGCGGTGCTGGCGGGGCGGGGGGAGGTACCACTACTTCAGATTTACTTTCACTCGTGGTAGGTTTTGCCGTAATCACAGCCGGGGCTGGCGCTTCGGCCACCGAGCGCGTGGGCTCTGACGGAGGCTCCACCACCGGCGATGCTTTTTGCGGCACCGGTTTTTGTTCAGTAGGCTTAGGCTCTACCGGCTTGGGTGGCGGTTTTACCGGTTGTGGTTTGGGTGGCTCGGGCGTAGGAGGTGTAGGCTGAGGTTCTGCAGGTGGCAAAGCGGGCGCAGGCGGCGTCTCTTTTACCAGCTCAATCTGGATTTCCTGCTTGATGACGGGCGGTTTTTCATAAGTCGGCCTGGGAATGAACAAAACAATCAATGCATGTATCAATAGCGAGCCAATCAGGCACCACTCCAATGCATGTTTCAATTGTTTTGATTCTTTCAGTACGGCTTGCACGCCTAAATCCTAACCTTAAAGCCCCATCACGACCCGACACTATAAGCTATTTTTTAGCATTCTTGCCAGAGGCAAAAGGTTTGTTTATCTAGCAAATGCCATGGAAAGGTTGTACTTCTACTATCGCACCTGCTGCCAGTGCGCCGGTTTTTTCGCCGAGTACAATAAAGCAATTGGCGCGGCTCATGCTGCTTAAAATACCCGAGCCTTGTTCCCCTGTGGTCTTCACTTTCCAGTCTTCCCCGTCTTTAAATAGTATGCCGCGCTGAAACTCGGTACGGCCAGTGGCTTTTTTAATGGCATTCACGCATTCAACCTTGAAAGCAGGCGATGTCAAATCGGCTGTGCCCATCAGGTGCTTGAGTGCATCCTGTACAAACTGGTAGAAAGTCACCATGGCGGAAACCGGGTTGCCGGGCAGGCCAAAGTAATGGGCATCGCCAATTTTGCCATAAGCCAGCGGGCGGCCGGGTTTCATATTGATTTTCCAGAACAATACCTGCCCATGCTTGGCTAACAGCTGTTTCATAAAGTCTGCTTCGCCCACCGACACACCGCCAGTAGTAATTACGACATCATGTTCAGCAGCCGCCTTTAGCAAAGTTTTTTCCAGTATGTCCGGGTCATCGGCCACATTGCCAAGATCGTGCATTTCGACACCTGCGGCCTGTAATACACCCCATAAACTGTAGCGATTGCTGTCATAAATCTGCCCTTGAAGCAAAGGCTGGCCGACGCTGACCAATTCATCGCCCGTGCTGAAGAAGGCCAATTTTAAACGACGGTAAACCTCAATCTCGGCAATCCCCAGCGAGGCCAGTAGACCCATATCCGCCGGTTCAATACGATGGCCGCGAGCCAGCACCGTCTGGCCAGCAGTAATATCTTCGCCGGTCAGGCGGATATTGGCGCCCACAGGCGGAAGCTTGGTCAGGGTGACCCAATCGTCTTTGGTCGAGGTATGTTCCTGCATGACGACAGTATCCACAGTGGGCGGAATCAACGCACCGGTCATGATTTTGATGCAGCAACCCACCGGAATTTCGGCGGTGTAAGGGGTGCCCGCAAAAGCAGTCCCTATCACTTTGAGCGGGTCGCCAGCTTCTGCATACCGGAAAGCAAAGCCATCCATGGCAGAATTATTGTGGCCAGGCACATTCAAGCCAGAGGTTACAGGCTCCGCCAGTACTCGCCCCAGGCTGGCTTTAATCGCCACCGTTTCGGTTTCGCTCACCGGACTCAAAAACTGTTGAATATAATGACGCGCCTGTGTCACCGACATGGCGTTCGGGTCATAGTCATCCAGGCAGGATGCATTGGCGACTAAAGCAGACAGGTCTAAAGCAGGAGGTTGTGAGTGCATGACAGATATTCACCAATCGCGAAAACATTATTTTTACATACTAAACAGATGTCACCAATTTTCAGCGTGTCAGCCTTTTTGCAGGCTGGCGCTTAGGTGCTCAGCTAGGAAAGTGACTCATAGATAGCAATCATCACTGCGGATGATTGATGTTAGTAAATGCTTGCTCGTCTTCAAACGTAACAAACGCTGGAGCGTGTCTGGCTTGCCAGGCGCTGACCCGGCGCTGGCCATCATTCAGGAATGTATCCAAGTCGGTACTTAATGAGTGATGAAACAGGCAAAAAACCGGGTGGTCACCGCTGGCGCTTCGGGCGATGGCAACTAAAGTATCTGATTCACAGATAACCTGCGACAGCCGTGCGGCTAAATCCGGCGGTAACAGCGGCGAGTCGCATGGTACAGTCAGTATCCAGTCTGTCTCGGCATGCGCTAATCCTGCCTGGAATCCTGCCAGGGGGCCATCAAATTGCTGGGTAGCATCTGCGACAACCGGGACGCCGTATTGTTGATAAGTGGCGAGATTGCGATTGGCATTGATGATGACCTTAGCCACTTGCGGCTGGATGCGGTCCAGCACATGCGCC
>DATHWT010000211.1:0-7204 GCA_035460345.1 Methylophilus sp.
GGATTTCCCTCCGTATCCTGGCGAGCTGGGTAAAAAGATTTATCTGCATGTGTCAAAAGAGGCATGGGCAGGTTGGCTAAAGCAGCAAACCATGCTGGTTAACGAGAACCGCCTGAGCCTGGCGGACGCCAGCGCCAGAAAATATCTGTCCGAGCAAACTGAAAAGTATTTCTTTGGGGATGGTGCGGATGTCGCCACGGGTTATGTCCCACCCAGTGCTTAAATCACCGGGCTGAAAAAAGCACTCCTAGGAGTGCTTTTTGTTTTGGTAATCAAGACATGGTTTCGCGTTTGATGTCTTCCAGGCTGGTATGGCGGATATCTTTACCTTTCACCATATACACCACATATTCAGAGATGTTTTTGGCATGGTCACCGATACGTTCCACCGCTTTTGCCACAAACAATACTTCGAGTGACATGGAGATGGTACGTGGATCTTCCAGCATAAACGTAATCAGTTGACGCATGGCCGCGCGGAATTGCTCGTCAACCTGTTCATCCTGCTTGGCGACTTCAACCGTCTGGCTGACGTCCAGGCGGGCAAATGAATCCAGAGAAGTGCGCAACATTTCACGCACCAGGCCAACCATGGATTTAATCTCATTGAAGCGAGGTTTGTACATGCGGTCCTGCTCGTAAATGCGTTGTGCAGTACGTGCAATTTTGGTCGCTTCGTCGCCGATACGTTCCAGATCAGTAATGGTTTTGACCATCATCATGATCATGCGCAAGTCGCGTGCCGCAGGCTGGCGACGGGCAATGATATGGCTACAGTCTTCATCGACTTGCACTTCCAGTGCATTAACGCGCGCGTCACGCGCCATCACATCTTTAGCTAGATTTACATCAGCAGTCGTCAGTGATTCCAGCGCGTTTACAATTTGCTGTTCAACCAGCCCCCCCATTTCCAGAACCTTGGCGCGTACCGATTCCAGTTCAACATCATATTGTTTTGAGGTGTGTTCAAATTGCATGACGTAATTTCCTAATTATTGTGCCCGCTAGGTTACCAGTACAATATGACAAGTTTATGATAGTTGTTAGCGTGATGGTTTTCGATTATTTTGTCAGGGTTTTAACCCCGTTTGGTGTCGCCAGTAGCAAGACATTGGCCGGACGTGACGCAAACAAACCGTTGGTGACTACACCCACAATCTGGTTGATCTTGGTTTCCAGTTCAATCGGGTCGCTAATGGTCAGGCCATGCACATCCAGAATCAGATTGCCATTGTCAGTGGTGAAATCACGCAATTTTGGCTGGCCACCCAGTTTGACCAATTCACGAGCAACCTGGCTGCGTGCCATAGGTAACACTTCAACTGGCAACGGGAATTTACCCAGCACTGGTACAAACTTGCTTTCGTCACAGATACAGATGAAAGATTTAGCCACCGCCGCAACGATTTTTTCACGCGTCAATGCACCGCCGCCGCCTTTGAGCATATGCAGGTGCTCGGTAATTTCATCGGCACCATCGACATAGATATCCAGGCTATCTACACTATTTAAATCAAATACTTCAATGCCATGGTTACGCAAACGTTGTGCAGTCGCTTCTGAGCTGGCAACCGCACCTTCAATCTTATGTTTAACCTTGGCTAATTCATCAATGAAGAAATTGGCGGTTGAGCCGGTGCCCACACCGATAATGCCGTCTTTTACGTAGGTAATCGCTGCTTTTGCTACTTCCAGTTTCAGTGCGTCTTGTTGTGCTTTATCCAATGCCATCTGCTTCAATCCTTGATTAATTCTTTATAATACAAACAATTTCCTATCATACACTGCAACCTTGCGGTTTTAAAACCTTAAAGCATTTGATGACCACCGACTACCGCGAAAAAATCGAACACTCCCAAGTCTATGCCGTGGCCCGCCACACGCCGCTGGATATGATGCCCAACCTGTCCGTGAGACTGCGTAATCAGGTCTTGCTCAAGCGTGAGGATATGCAGCCGGTATTCTCATTCAAGTTGCGCGGCGCCTATAATAAAATGGCCAATCTCCCGCAAGAAGCGCTTGCGCGCGGCGTGATTTGCGCCAGTGCCGGTAACCATGCGCAAGGCGTCGCCCTGAGCGCGCAAAAACTGGGCTGTCGAGCCGTGATTGTGATGCCGACCACGACGCCGGCGATCAAGATCAATGCGGTACGGGCGCGTGGTGCCGAAGTGGTGTTGTTTGGTGATAGCTATTCTGACGCGTATGCGCATGCGCTCGAAGTTGAAAAAAGCGAAGGCCTGACCTTTGTGCACCCATACGATGACCCGGATGTGATTGCCGGGCAAGGCACGATTGCCATGGAAGTGTTGCAGGACCACCCTGAACCTATCGAGGCGATTTTCTGCTGTGTGGGCGGCGGTGGTTTGCTGGCGGGTATGGCCGCTTATATCAAGGCTTTACGCCCTGAAATCAAAGTGATAGGGGTAGAAGCGCAAGATGCCGAAGCGATGACCGAGTCGCTGAAAGCGGGCGAGCGCATCATGCTTGAGCAAGTGGGTTTGTTTGCAGATGGCGCGGCCGTCAAGCAGGTAGGTGAGCATACATTTGCGCTAGTGCAGCAATATGTCGATGACATGATAGTGGTCGATAACGATGAAATCTGCGCTGCCATCAAAGATGTGTTTGAGGACACTCGTAGCATACTTGAGCCAGCTGGAGCTTTGGCGGTGGCCGGGTTAAAGGCCTATACCGTGCAACATCAGCTACAAGGTAAAAACTTGATTGCCGTCGCCTCCGGCGCCAATATGAATTTTGACCGCCTACGTTTTATTGCCGAGCGGGCCGAACTAGGTGAACATCGGGAAGCTGTATTCGCGGTAACTATCCCGGAAACCCCTGGCGCATTTAAAACATTTTGCCGATTACTGGGTAACCGCAATATCACGGAGTTCAATTACAGGTATGCGGATTCTAAAGATGCACATATTTTTGTCGGTGTGTCGGTGCAAAATCCAGGCGAACCTGCGGAAATTACGCGCGCACTGGAGGCTGCCGGCCTGAAAGCTTTGGACTTGACCGGTAATGAAATGGCCAAATTGCATTTGCGTCACCTGGTAGGTGGCCATGCACCGCAAGCACAGAATGAGGTGATTTACCGCTTTGAGTTTCCGGAGAAACCGGGCGCGTTGATGAACTTTCTCGAATCCATGGGTCAGAACTGGAACATCAGTTTGTTTCATTACCGTAACCATGGCGCCGATTTCGGGCGTGTGCTGGTAGGCATGCAGGTGCCGCCGGAAGAGAAGGCAGCTTTTGAGCAGTTTCTCAAGCAGTTAGGCTACCCTTACTGGGATGAAAGCGATAACCCTGCTTACCAATTATTCCTGGGTTGATTCGTACTTGGGCGGCTGATATTAGCCATGGTGGTGGTTGTTATCAGCCACATCGGTTTAAGTGCGGATATCAATCCGTGATAGGCGGCGGTCAGCGCTGCTTTCACGCGCGAGAATGGTTTTTGCTGGTGATACTGAACTTTAAATAATAATCAGGAGATACATTGCATGTTGAACTCACCTTTCGCGCGTCGCACGCGCATCAGTTTTCTGTTGCTGGCGTTAGTGGCCAGTGTGGCCGCCTGTAACAAAGCAGATGAATCCGCGACAGAAGCTGCAGTCCCTGCTGCAACTACCCCTGCCGGAGCTGTGGCCTATGTATCTACGCAAGATGCTGGCGTGGAAGTGATTGACCTGGCCACGTGGAAAGTTGCCAAGCACTTTGACGTCAAGGCAACCGGCCCGCGCGGCCTGGCAGTGACTGACGATGGTAAAAAACTGATCGTCGCGACTAAAGATAACGAAAGTATTTCTGTCATTGATACGGCGACCGGTGAAGTGCTGCAGCAAATCAATGTCGGTAAAAACCCTGAGTTCGTGCGCGTGAGCGGCAATTACGCTTTTGTTTCTTCCGAGCCCAGCTCCAAGGGTGGGCCTCCACCAAAAGCAGGTGAGGAAGACGATGATGACGATGACGAAGAAAAAGTCCCGGCTAAAATCGCTGTCGTTGATTTAACCAAAGGTGAGAAAGTGCGCGAAATCACTGGCGGACCGGAAACCGAGGGCATCGAATTCTCTGCTGATGGCAAACAACTCGTTATCACTAACGAAGCTGACAATACCGTGACCGTGCATAACATTGAAACCGGCGAATTAATCAAAACCGTGCAGACGCATGCGCATGGCGATCGTCCGCGGGGTATCAAGGTTTCACCAGACGGTAACACCTATCTGGCTACCTTGGAGTTCGGCAATAAATTCCTGGTGCTGGATAAAGAGTTCAATGTGGTGCGCACAGTGGATACTGCTGAAACACCCTACGGCATTGCTTATGATGCTAAAGGCGAGCGTATTTTTGTCGCCGCCAATAAAGCCAAGCTCTTGCAAGTATTTGATGCCAAAACCTTTGAGAAAATCAAGGAAGTGCCGACTGGAAACCGTTGCTGGCATTTCAGCTTTACGCCGGACAACAAGGATATCCTGTTAGCGTGTGGCAAGTCTGACGCCGTTTTTGTGATTGACGCTGACAAACTTGAAGTGACCAAGCAGGTTGAAGTGAAAAACATGCCTTGGGGTGTAGTCACATTCCCAAAAGCCATGGGTAGCCTGGAAAACGCAAAATAGTCTTAGTGAGTGAAACACTATAAACAACAAAGCCCGCATATTGCGGGCTTTGTTGTTTATTCAAGCTGATTATGCGATGCGCTTTTTGATCCAGAAGGTAAACACGCCATCGGCTTCCTGCAATTCGAGCAGCGTGTGACCGGTTTGGCGGCAAAATGCATCAAAATCTTTTTTTGAGCCGGGGTCGGTCGCCATAATTTTAAGTACTTGTGCCGGGCCTATATCATTCAGGGCTTTTTTACAGCGCAGAATAGGCAGTGGGCAATTCAAGTTACGGGCATCAACTTCTTTGTCACTCAGCATGTAAATATCCTGAAATGTAGCGCTTGCTTACTAAACCGCTCTAATTGGCAAGCCTGCACCTGCCCATGCCAATATACCACCCGCAAGGTGCGAGACATCGGTGACACCTTGCGCTAGGGCAAACTCACCTGCTGAAACTGAACGGACGCCGCTGCGGCAATAAAACACCAGTTTTTTATCCTGCGGTAATTGATGGAAAGCGCTGGCTAGATTACCCAACGGCACATGCAATGCGCCAGGCAATATGCCGGAGACCAGCTCGTGATCATTGCGGATATCAATCAGCAATAAAGACGGGTCATTCAGTAAGGGGTGTAATTCATCCGGTGTTAAGTGTTTTAATGACATCAACAGACCCAGGAGTAATATGCCAGGAGGCATGGAAGAAGTGGTGGCCAGAGGCAGAATCGAACTGCCGACACGAGGATTTTCAATCCTCTGCTCTACCGACTGAGCTATCTGGCCAACAACAATTCAGGTCGCCCTGAATTGCAAGAGGCGCATTATAGCAAAGATATTCGGGAATGCACACAAAAGATAAAAAATTTAACCTGGCAGTATTTAGTTAGGTTGCGCAGCCTTATACGTGAAGGAATTACCCGCTAGCGGTAGCCATGGTTTGAACATTCCGGCTTTGACGTTGACCAACCATTTGATCCCGGCATTTGTCAGGCCGGACCAAATGCAGTCTGAACATTCAATTGCAACAATGCTTTTTCGGCGTGGTCAAATTCCGGATACAAAGTAGTATGCGGGCTGGCATGGAATGCCAGCTTGCCTTAAGCAGCAGCTTTTTACTGGCAGGTTTAGTGAGAGTGAGCCTGAGCGTTGTCGGGCTTAAATAAAAATAAGGATAAACGAATGTCAAATACAGTCATGATTTTAGGTGAAGTCCTGGGCGATGTTTTTCCCGAGCAAACCATTATCGGCGGTGCACCTTATAACGTCGCCCGGCACTGTCATGCGTTTGGGCTGGATGTGCACTTGTTAAGCGCAGTAGGTAAAGATGCCTTAGGGCAACGTATCCAGGATGAAATGCACGAAGCTGGCTTGTCCACCAAAGGCTTGCAGCAGAAGGCAGCGCTGCCAACCGGGCAAGTGAAGGTGCACTTTGAAGAGCATGGGCATCGCTTTGAAATCCTGGATGGGCAAGCCTATGATGCGCTGGATTGGCTGCCGGTAGAAACGTTGACCGAGCAATATTCGCCTGACCTGGTGTATTTCGGCACCTTGGCGCTCAGGCATGCGCCCATGCAGGGCGTGGCCGAGCAATGGTTAAAGCTTTGCCATAGTGCCACTGTGTTTTGCGATATCAATCTGCGCAAGCCCTGGTATGACAATAGCAGCCTGGCGTTAGCTTTGAACGCGGCGGATATCCTCAAGATCAACCATGAAGAGTTGCCTGAAGTAAGCAAGTTGCTAGGCTTGCCCGACGAGCCGGATTTAAACGCACAAGCAAGGCAGCTGCTGCAAGCATTCAATTTGCGCGAAATATTTGTCACCTGTGGCGAGCAGGGCAGTTTCTGGCTGGATGAACATGGTAGTAGCTTCCGTGAAGCACCAGTGGCCTTGCAGGGACCGTTTTTGGATAGTGTAGGCGCCGGTGATGCTTATACTTCGATAGTGATTCGCGGCCTGTTGGCCGATATGCCCAGGCAAACCATGCTGGCCGATGCTGCCAGATTTGCCGCGGCTATTTGCAGTATCCGTGGCGCCGTGCCTGAGGACGCTGGCTTTTATAAAGATTTCGCATAGTCGCCATTCCGCAGAAAATTTCCAAAAAATTAGCAAAAACAGAAACTTACTTGCACAAATTACTTTGCAAGGCTTGCCTTTGTCACTATAATGCTCGGTTCGAGTAAATTGATTATCGACGCGGTAAGGCAAATAGGTTGTCTGGCTGCAACGATATTGACGCTAATTAGGAAATAAAGATGGCTGTTACCGCAGAACAATCCGCAAAAATTATCAAAGAATACCAACGCAGTCCTGGCGACACGGCTAGTCCAGAAGTACAAGTTGCTTTATTGACTAACCGTATTACATACCTGACTGAACACTTCAAAACCAACAAAAAAGACAACCACTCACGTCGTGGTCTGCTGGCAATGGTTAGCCAACGTCGTAGCTTGCTGGATTACCTGAAGGGTAAAGATGTCAGCCGCTATCAGACATTGATCGAGCGTTTGAACCTGCGTAAATAATTTGGTTAAAGTGACGAAAGTTACAGTTCACTTTTAACGAAATAAAAGCCGATGGCATGGTGATTGCCTCGGCTTTTTTGT
>DATHWT010000212.1:0-4362 GCA_035460345.1 Methylophilus sp.
GCTGCTGACCGGACTCACACCTAGACAGATTGATGACCTGGTTGCCGACGGCACTTTAAGCGGCGGCATGCTGCCAAAAATCAGTTCCGCACTGGATGCGGCACGGAGTGGCGTGAAAACCGTGCATATCATTGATGGCCGCGTTGAACATGCTTTACTGCTGGAAGTGCTGACCGATGAAGGCGTTGGCACCTTGATCAAGGCAAAATAACTCCATTCTCCATTTCATTGTTGATACTGCGTTGACTGCCTCGCTTTCTCCTTGCCGTGCTATATGCACTGTCTGCGTCGGTCACTCGCTGTCGCCTTGTCTCGACTTCGAACTGGAGCTGGAGTAAGTGTCTCGGGTGTGGATTTTCGATCTGGATGACACCCTGCATAATGCTTCCGCACATATCTTCCCGGTCATGAACCAATCCATGACACGTTACATCATGGATTTACTGGCGCTGGAAGAACCTGCAGCCCACCAATTACGCCAGCATTACTGGCGCGTCTATGGCGCAACACTCAAAGGCCTGATGCGCCATCATCACATCAATCCGCATCACTTTCTGTCCGAGACACATGCGTTTCTCACCGATGACATGGTGCAAACCACCAAACAATTACGCCAGATGCTGCAAAGCTTACCTGGGCGCAAATGCGTGTTCACCAACGCGCCGCGCGCCTATGCCGTACGCGTGCTGGAAGTGCTGGGCATCAGTGACTGTTTTACCCTGGTGTTTAGCGTCGAATCCTCACGCTTCCATGCAAAACCATCGCTACGCGGTTTCCGTATGTTGTTACGCCAGCTGCGATGTTGCGCCGCGGATTGCACCTTGTTTGAAGACAGCCTGCCGGCATTGATGACCGCTAAACGGCTGGGCATGCGCACGGTATGGATCAGCCGCCGGTTGCACAAACCAAACTTTGTGCAATATAGATTACCGCATGTGTTGGCACTCACTCACAGCGCATTGAAAAAACAGCATTCATGCATTCCCGCCCTTGGCGAATCCGGTTAAAATAGCCTCAAAATAACAACACGCATTACGGGACTCGGGAACACATCATGGCCACTATCAACAAAGAAGTTAGAGCAAACCGCAAACAACAAATTCTGGAAACACTGGCAAGTATGTTGCAAACGCCACGTGGTGAAAAAATCACTACTGCTGCACTGGCTGGCAAGCTGGAAGTTTCCGAAGCCGCGCTGTATCGCCATTTTGCCAACAAAGCCAAAATGTTCGAAGGCCTGATCGAGTTTATTGAAGGTGCGCTGTTTGGTGTGATCAACAAAATCACCAGCGATGAAACCGATGGCCTCAAGCAAGTGCAACTGATGCTGCAAACCATGCTGAAGTTTGCCGAACGTAATCCAGGGATGTCTCGCGTACTCATTGGCGATGCCCTGGTGAATGAAAACGAAGCATTGCAGGCACGCATCAACCAGCTGATAGACCGCCTCGAAGCCAGCGTAAAACAGTCGCTGCGTATCGCTGAAGCGCAGGGCAACAAAATCACTGATGCCAGCATTGCGGCAAATACCATGATCAGCTTTGTGGTTGGCCGCTGGCATGCATTTGCCAAG
The DNA here is from genome assembly GCA_035460345.1 of Methylophilus sp. GTDB lineage: Bacteria > Pseudomonadota > Gammaproteobacteria > Burkholderiales > Methylophilaceae > Methylophilus. The sequence goes on from DATHWT010000212.1 coordinate 1,574, forward strand.
AGTGGTTTTAAACGCAAACCCAGCGACAACCTTGAACAACACATTACGCAACTGATCACCGCCAGCCTGCAATAACCTGTTTACCCTCATTCTCTCCACTGAAAGTTTTAATTCATGGAAAACACGATTTTTGGCCTGACCGAAGCCCAGCTAACTGAAGTTGGCATGACTTATGGCCTTGCCGCATTGATACTGTTCCTTATCTTTATTGTTGGCAACCTGGCCTGGAAATCAAAGGCTGGCAAAGTGGGAACATTTGCCCTGTTCCTGGCACTCACCTTAGGCATGGTGGGCTTTCTGGCCAAGCTGGTAATTCAACACTTTCTTAATATTAGCTAGTTGAATATTCAATAGCGCAAAACTGAATTTAAATAGCCAGTGAATATTCTCAAGATTTTCGGGCTTGTTTTACTGGCGTGTGGGGCTTATCTGTTATTTGATGACTGGGTTTTGCCTTGGGTCATGAATCACCCGCCTCAGCACATTGCCAGCCCAGCTGAAGAAATACCATTTCGTTTTACCAGGCCTGTCAAAACTGAGTCAGCGCCTGCCGTTCAAACCCCCAAGTCAATTCAGCCAGATAGTCGCTGCAATGGCCGCACACATTGTTCACAAATGACTTCCTGCTCTGAAGCACATTTTTTTTTGGCACACTGTCCTGATACCGAAATGGATGGCGATCATGACGGCATACCTTGTGAGCACCAGTGGTGCCAGCCACCTCCGCATTTAAGCTCAAAATGAGTGACTTTTAATCCATGCATCCGCACACGGCCTGGCACGCCCGTCTGGGCATTGCCTGTCTGATACACAGCATACGCAACGCACCTGTAGAACCAGGCACGGTGCCGCCTGTTTTGGTGGTCGCGCCACCGCCACTGCTGTCAGCCTGCATCCAAATTTAAAGATGCGGAAGCAAAATGCATAGGTCTGGCCAGCTTATGAAACAGTCTGCGAGCAGTTAAATTGTGCTTTCTTTGATGCAGGCAGCGTAGTTACTCCCAGCCAGGTAGAAGGCTTACATCTGGATGCGGATCAGTACGTTATCCTCGGGCTTGAACTGGCCTAAACAAGTTAACGCTTTATTACGTTAATCCTATCGGCGGGCTATTGCGAAGTGCATGCCGGTTATGTACCCTGAGATCATATACTGTGATAAGAAGTACGCGAAATGAATACACCGCCTGATGATAGCGACAGCAGCATTTATAAAACGCTGCTGGAATCCACCAAAGCCATTCCCTGGAAAATCGATTGGGCAAGCAAGCAGTTTGCCTACATAGGCCCGCAGATTGAACAGCTGCTTGGCTGGTCACAGGAAAGCTGGAAAACGGTAGAAGACTGGGCCAACCGTATCCATGAGGATGAACGTGAGCGTATCGTGAATTTCTGCGTGGAACGCTCATTGCAGGGCCAAGACCACGAAGCTGATTACCAAGCGCTGACCAAAGAAGGTGAGTATGTGTGGATCAGGGATGTGGTCCACGTGGTGCGTACAGCAACAGGTGAGCCGGAAGCACTGATAGGTTTTATGTTTGATATCAGCGAGCGCAAAAAAACCGAGCAGCAATTACTGGAACTGCAGAAACAACTCGAAGAATATTCATACAAAGATGGCCTGACTGAAGTCGCCAATCGCCGCATGTTTGATAGCGTGCTGGAACAGGAATGGCTTTCAGCTAAACGTCATCAGCACCCGTTGTCACTGATCATGATCGATATTGATTTTTTCAAGCAATACAATGATCTTTATGGGCATTTACAGGGAGATGAAGTTTTAAAACGGGTCGCGCACACCTTGAATAACGCTGGGCTCCGCGCCAAAGACTTCTTCGCGCGCTTTGGTGGGGAGGAGTTTGCATTGATCCTGCCGGAAACTAACGAAGCATCTGCCATCAAGATTGCCGAGCGTTGCCGTAACCTGATTTTTAAACAACAAATTCCGCATGCGGCTTCAAAAATCAGCCAGATTCTGACAATCAGTCTCGGTGTTTCCAGCACTGTGCCGGTGAGCAATCATGAACCGAAAGCGTTTGTGGAGTTTGTAGATAGCCTGTTATATCAGGCCAAGAATGCTGGTCGCAACAGCATCAAACAAAGCAGCAAGTAACTGTTATAAAGCGGTTTTGCGGCTCAGCACCAGCAACGCTTCAATTGCATGCGTTCTTGCATCTGCCACGGCTTGTTTAATTTCAGAAGGCGCGGAGTAGTTTTTTGCGATGGCACCGGCATCTACTGAGAGTGCTGCCTGGAAAGCCTTGCGCAGATGCACGGCATCATCCAGCGAACAGTTTTCCAGTCCCAGGCGCCCCCGGCTGTCACTCTCGCATGCGAGCAGAAAGTCATCGAAACGTGTGCGCTGCCGAAATGCATCCAGTTCTTCAAGAAAGTTTAGCAAAGTGCTGGCTTTCATTTCCCTGGCAGCGTGTAATTTGCCATGAAACTTGGCCACGACCAGCGCCAGGTCTTTGCAGTCATTGGGCACTTTAAGCCGCGCAACCACATCTCGAATCTGGTCCACACTCCGTAACTCATGGCCGATATGCCGCGGCAATACATCTGCCGGAGTCGTGCCTTTGCCCAGATCATGCACGAGCGCGGCAAAGCGCACCGGCAAGCTGAACCCTTGTTTGGCGGCGTAATCGATTACCATCATGACATGCACGCCGGTATCCACTTCTGGATGATAGAGCGCCGTCTGCGGTACGCCCCACAAGCGCGCCAGCTCCGGCAGTATCACTTGCAATGCACCGCAGTCACGCAACATTTCAAACATCCGGCTCGGCTGT
>DATHWT010000213.1:0-3614 GCA_035460345.1 Methylophilus sp.
CATCCAGTCGAGCAAAATCAGATCCGGCATGGTTTCTCGCAATAACATTTGCGCATGTTCAACACTGGTTGCGCGAATCGCGTGATGGCCGGCCTGCTTGATATTCAATGCAAGCAATTCCTGAATCGCCGGCTCATCTTCTACAACCAAAATATTTGCTGCTGCCATGACACTCCCTTTAAGCAATATTCAACAAAAGTACTTCTGTATTTGCTCGCCAGTTTATGAATGTATTATGACATTTTAATGACAACCTCACATAAATTTAAATTTAGGTGGATTGCCTTTTGTTTCAAATTGTAACAAGATGTTGCAGCGTGAAATTTAAGGGGTGTTGCATGTTGTTTAATCTGTCAAAAGAACATATCACGGCTGGTCAAGGTTTTAATCGCTGGCTGGTTCCGCCAGCTGCATTAGCGGTACATTTATCCATAGGCATGGCTTATGGATTCAGCGTGTTCTGGAAGCCTCTGGGCACCGCACTGACTGGGCCAGATGGTGCGCCACTTGCAACCTGCGCAGCGGGCGCAACCACCTTTGCCGACAAGCTGGCAGGCACCGGCGAGGCACTGTTTGCCACAGACTGTAACTGGACCCAGTTTGACCTCGGCTGGATGTATACCCTGTTTTTTGTGTTGCTTGGTTGCTCGGCTGCACTGTGGGGTGGCTGGCTGGAGCGCGCTGGTCCGCGCAAAGCCGGACTGGTGGCGACGCTCTGCTGGTGTGGTGGCCTGCTGATCTCTGCGTTTGGCGTTTATCATCACCAGCTATGGATGATGTGGCTGGGCAGCGGCGTAATAGGCGGCATCGGCCTTGGCCTCGGCTATATCTCGCCTGTCTCTACCCTGATCAAATGGTTTCCTGACCGTAGGGGCATGGCGACCGGCATGGCGATCATGGGCTTTGGCGGCGGTGCCATGATAGGTTCACCGCTGGCAACCAAGCTGATGAGCGTGTTCTCAACGCCTACTGATCCCGGGGTTTGGCAAACGTTTGTCGTCCTGGCGATTGTCTATACCATCTTCATGACCTGCGGTTCTTTAGGCTACCGTATCCCGGCTGCCAACTGGAAACCGGAAGGCTGGTCACCGCCAGACCAGCAGCATAAACGTATGGTCGTTAACAAGCATGTGCATCTGAAAAATGCGCATAAAACACCGCAATTCTGGCTACTCTGGCTGATTTTATGTATGAACGTCTCGGCAGCGATTGGTATTATCGGTGCCGCCGCGCCTATGTTGCAGGAGACTTTTGGTGGCAAACTGATAGGACAGCCATCTCTAGGCTTTGCAGACATTAAATCGGATGAATCCCTCACTGTCGCCGCAGCGGCGGTTGGTGCCGGATTTGTTGGCCTGATCTCGGTATTCAATATCTTTGGCCGCATTGGCTGGGCCACTTCTTCAGACAAACTGGGCCGTCGCAATACCTACTTCATCTTTTTTGTACTCGGCGCACTGATGTATGTCACGGCAACTTACGCCGCCAACCATCATCAGTTGCCATTGTTCCTGGTCGCATTTTGTGTGATCGCCTCCATGTATGGCGGTGGTTTTGCGACTATCCCTGCCTACCTGGCTGACCTGTTTGGCACCCAGTTTGTCGGTGCCATCCATGGTCGCCTGCTCACCGCCTGGTCCACAGCGGGTATCGTCGGACCGGTGATCGTTAACTATATGCACGATGTGCGCCTGGAAGCGAAAACGCCGTTTGCAGATATTTATGCGCCTATTTTCCTGACACTGGCAGCGTTACTGGGCATTGGATTTATCGCCAACCTGCTGGTCAGGCCGGTGGACAGCAAATACTTTATGACCGATGCCGAGCTTGCTGCTGAACAATCCCTGGGCAAAGCCAAAGACCTGAACGCAAAAGTCGTTAAGCTCGCGAGCAAGGGACAGCCGAGCTCCCCATGGCTGGTCAGACTGGCCTGGCTGGCAGTATTAATCCCTATCACCTATGGCATTTCCATGACCGTGCAAAAGGCCTGGGCGCTGTTTGCATAGTACAAATCATCTAAAGTATTGATAGCAATAACCTGGCTAAAAGTGGCGTCAACGCACACTTTTTAGCCAGTCCTACATTCAATCAAACGCGAGGAGGGTCGTTTGGGTTAAAATACACGTTTTAAGTATTAGCCCACGGATTCCCAAGTGAACAAAATCTCTCCAAACCTAGATGGTACCGGCAAAAAAATCGGTATTGTTCTTTCCCGCTTTAATGACAATATCGGTGCTGGCCTGTTGCAAGCTTGCGAACAGGAACTGCTGAAACTGGGCGTGAAAGCCGAAGACATTACCCTGGCTACCGTGCCAGGCGCACTGGAAACCCCACTGGTTTTGCAACATATGGCCCTTACCGAAGCCTATGACGCACTGATTGCACTTGGCGCAATTATTCGAGGTGAAACCTATCACTTTGAAGTGGTATCCAATGAATCCGCGCGGGGTATTTCTGAAGTCCAGCGTGATACCGGTGTGCCGGTTGCTAACGCTATCCTGACGACAGAAGATGACGAACAGGCGGAAGCGCGGGTCGCTGTTAAAGGTGCTGAAGCAGCACAGGTCGCCATTGAAATGGCCAACCTGGTAAATACGCTATGAGCCAGGATCAGGCCGCAGGTAAATCCCAGGCGTCAGATAAACAGCAAACCTCGCCTGCAAAGGGCAAAGGTAGCAAAAATCGCCGCAAATCACGCGAACTGGCACTGAAAGCGCTCTATCGCAACCGCATGAATGCAGGTGATGTAAAACAGTTACGGCTGGATAGCCTGGATGACCCTGATTATGCCAAAGCGGACGAAGGCTACTTTAAACAACTGCTGACCGGCGTACTCGACCACACTGCTGATGTAGATAATATGATCAGCCAGTTTATTGACCGCCAGCTGGATGAACTGAGCCCGATTGAACATGCCGTCTTGCGCATTTCCGGCTATGAATTGATGTTTGATGTCAGCATCCCTTACCGCGTGGTGATCAATGAAGGCGTGGAACTCGCTAAAACCTATGGCGGCATTGATGGCCATAAGTATATCAATGGCGTGCTTGATAAAATTGCCGCCCAGGTCAGGCCGCAAGAGTTTAAACGCTAAGCAAGTTTATGATATGCAAAAAGCCCTGGTTCACAGGGCTTTTTCATTTAACCGACTATCATGTCAGCCTGTAAGGACTAACCGCGATAACTGTAATAACCATTGCGGCCAGCGCTTTTTGCCTGGTATATCGCCTGGTCTGCTTTCCTGATCGATTCATCAGATAAACTAATCACTGGAAGAAGCGTATCAATATGCGTTAAAAAAGAAGCAGTTGTTGAGAAGAGCAGCAATCGGTATAAAAATCAAAACCAGGTTAGAGCACGAGTGATAAGGTATGTAGTTGCAAGCCTGCGGCATCTATCTTGCAGACGACCGCCGTGTCATGCCAGTCACCCAGCACCCAGCGATGACTGTGGTGCCCATCTATAGTGAGGGCATGAATGGCCGGTCTATGAGTATGGCCATGCAACAAAACTTCGGGATATCCGTATTCTCGAATCAAGTCAATCACCGCGTTTGTATTCACATCCATGATACCTATGGGCTGCATGGCCTTGTTTTGAGCACTTTGGCTACG
>DATHWT010000214.1:0-3217 GCA_035460345.1 Methylophilus sp.
AGCCAACCATTGCCAGCCATGTACACGTTCACCTAATAGTGGCCACGCGAACAATAATGTCCAGAAAGGCATGGTGTAAGTGAGCACCGCTGTTTTACCAGCGCCGCCCTCAACCAGCGCCCACATTAACACACCGGTAAAGCCTACGTTTTGCAGCAGGCCCAGCACCAGCATGGTCGGGAATTCCGTCAGCCGCATGGAGCGCCGCGTGACATACAACACCAGAAACAACACCAGCGCACCAAAGAAGGTGCGCATGGCGGCAAACTGGAACGGCCCGGCATAATGCAGCGCACTCTTCATCACCACCCAGTTATATCCCCAGATAATGGCGAGGACTAACAGGGCGGTAAGCGCCTGTGAACGCTGTTTAACCAGTTGATCCATTTTGCTTGTCTTTGGAAGTTTCTAAGAAAAACTATTCATTAATTCCAGATATGCGTTACGGCCAGCCACTGACCATCGGCCTGTTTCTGGAATACCACTTGCACATTGCCACCAAACTGCTGCTTTACGCCATCTTCACCCACCATCGCGCCAGCCCAGTTACCGGTTTGCGTGGCCAGGGTATCAGTCACAATCGCTGCTTTCATGGTCAGCGCGTGTTCAATCACACCGGCCTGAATCAAGCCACCAAAGAAATCGGCAATCGCTTGACGGCTTTTAACTGGCTCACCTGCAGGCGCTGGCAATACGATGGCGCTTTCAGCATACAAAGCGGCAATTGCCTGGGTATTTTTGCTGTTGAACGCGGCATCAAATTGCGTGTTCAATGTTTTTAAAGTGTCTTCTACTGTCGCCATGGTGTTACTCCTTTATAAATACGATTGGTTACTGATTAAAATCCCAGGCAGACATACCATCATCTATGACGCCTAAAATATTTTGCAAGTCACTACGCTGACTCTCTGACAAGCCTTGCATGCACAAACGCAGACGGGTGTAATAATCCGGCATCACCGCATCCAGCTTGGCCTGCCCGGCGGTGGTCAGTTTGATCTGCACGCTACGCCTGTCCTGCGATGAAGAAACGCGTTGTACCAACCCGCCTTGCTCCAGACCATCCAGCAGACCGGTCATTGTGGCGCGCGTAACGCCCAGCTTTTCCGCCAGCACAGAAGGCTGCGAAGTCAGATCGGCTTCCCGCATCAGCAAAATAAGTACCCACCAGCGACCCTGCAACAAGTCATGTTTGGTCAGGCAGGCATCGAGTGCCACGGATAAATCTGTCGCCACCCTTAGCAACATCAAAAAGCTGGCAATCGCCGTGACGTCGGCCGCAGGGTAGCGTTCAGCAAAGCGCTGTAATATTTCCTGGGTAGGGAGATCTCTAAGTTGCAACATGATTAGCGACATTATAGTTAGCTTCCTAATCATGTCAAGTATTATCAAATGTTTGGCATGGGTGTATATTAGTTATCCGAGATGATGGAAGGAGGAAGCGATGAAGACTCTTCAACAAGTACTCAACCTGAAAACACACCAGGGGATCATCAGCATTGCGCCCAACCGGCCGGTGTATGATGCATTGGTGATTCTTGCCGAATACAAAATCGGTGCGCTGGCAGTAATCAAAGACGGCGAATTGGTCGGGATTTTTTCCGAGCGAGATTATGCGCGGGAGATTGTCCTTAAAGGCCGCTCTTCCAAAACGACAGAGGTGGCTGAAGTGATGACGCAAAAAGTCATTACCGGCAAACCTGAAGAACTGGTGGAATCTGCCATGAACACCATGCTGGAAAAGCGGTTCCGGCACCTACCGGTAGTTGATCACGGCAAAATGCTGGGGATGCTGTCTATCGGTGATATCCTGAAGGAAACCATCAGTTACCAGCAGGAACTGATCAAACAGCTGGAAAGCTATATTCATAGCTAGGCTTTTTCCCCTGATTCAGATTTTTCAATCTGAATCAGGGCGTGAGCCACCTGGCGCTAAAATCTACTCGCCAATAATCTTCACCAGCACGCGCTTGTTGCGCCTGCCATCAAACTCGCCGTAAAAAATCTGCTCCCAGGGGCCGAAATCCAGTTGGCCTTCGGTCACGGCCACCACTACTTCACGACCCATGATCTGGCGTTTGATATGGGCATCGGCATTATCCTCGCCGGTATCATTATGCCGATATCCGCTGACAGGCTCATGCGGCGCCAATTTTTCCAGCCAGATTTTGTAGTCGTGGTGCAAGCCACGCTCATCATCATTGATAAACACACTCGCAGAAATATGCATGGCGTTAATCAATACCAAGCCTTCTTTTACGCCACTTTCACGTACACACGCCACAACATCCTGTGTGATGTTTTTAAAATCCATGCGCGCCGGAATGTTGAACCACAACTCTTTACGAAAACTTTTCATGCTTATTTCTCCTATCCCCAAGTGAATTGATTTTAACACCTGGCGCGCATAGTTCGGCTGCGCTCAACATTAAATGCCATAAAAACAAAAGGGCCTCAACTGAGGCCCTTGCTGGTGAAGTACCGGCTTAGCTATGCACATCCACACTTTGTGTAAACGACTTGCCTTCATTATCGGTAGCAACGACTTCCAGCTTGCCCGGTGCATCGGGGATAAAGCTGAATTTCATATACGGGTCTTCGCTGGTACCTACACCAACATCCACTGTCATCACCTCTTTGCCATTGTAGGTAAAAGTGGTTTTATTGATATAGAACGCAGGCACATAACCTTGCGAAACCAGGTCGCGCTGCAGGCCGGTGCGCATGACATGCCTGATATTAAAAGTAGCAGTCGCTGGCTCACCCATTTTTGGCACATCGACATTGAATTTGATTTTTCCGGCAGCGGCACGCACTTCTGATTCGTTATTATCCACGGTACCGCCACAGCCGCCGGCAGCGCGGATTTCACGTTTGGCCATATACAGCTTGCCATCCGCCGTCTCGCCGATCAGGCGCACAAAAGAATCCGACTCCTGGCGTATCCTGGTCGCCATCTGGAAGCCATTCAAACTATCGGTCAAATGGTAGGTTGAAGCTAACTGGATAGGGTTGGCATCAACGATCACATACAGTTTTTTGATAGCTACACCGTTGGCCGCCGCTTTATCATAGATCAGCGTCACCGGCACTTGCGCGCCACTTTCGGCACGCCGCGGCGCCTCTATTTTCAGGAAATCCACTTCCTGGATATCACGCTTGGGAAAGAATGCTTCTTTCACTACTGTCCACAGTTTTGGGTCTGCTTCAGCTTGCG
>DATHWT010000215.1:0-6979 GCA_035460345.1 Methylophilus sp.
ATCCCCTTTTGAAATACGATCCACATAGTTGGCCGCCACATTCAGAGGTCCAATGACTGAGTCCAGGGTAGCGTTAACGCCTTCTACAATCTTGCGGAAGTCGCCCTGATGTTTGGAGGCATCAGCACGGGTTGATAACTGCCCATCTACCGCTGCTTTTGACAGCAGGTTGGCATCACCGACCAACGCATTAACGGCATCAATACATTGGTTCAGGTTGTCTTTGATTGTATTGAAATCACCATGATAGTGATCAGTAATTTTAGCCGGGATATTGCCTTTGGAAATATCAGACACATACTGCGCTGCTACATTCAATGGATTAATCACGGCATCCAGCGTGTCATTCACACCCTGGACAATCTTGCGGAAATCTCCTTGATGTTTGGAAGCGTCAGCACGCGTTGACAGGCGGCCGTCTACTGCTGCATGTGCCAATTCATCGGCATCGCTGACCAGGCGCTTGATATTGCTGCGTACTTGCTCAATCGCCTCGTTCACAAACGCTTTTTTGCCAGGGAATTGCTTCAATGGCGCATCCAGGTTACCTTGACCAAACGCTTGTACGACTTCAATCGCTTCCTTGTTCATGGCAATGTGGCCAGCGACCATTTTATTGATGCCTGAAGCCATTTCACCGTAACCACCCTTAAAGCGGGTTTGGTCTACCGTGCAATCGATATCACCTTCATCATGCTGCTGGCTGACATAGTTCAGAGACTGCACCAAACCATCAAGGGTTTTTTGCAATGTACGAATCGAGTAAGCTACGCTGGTCTTGTCGTTTTCCGGCAGGGTGATCTTCTGGTTAAGGTTGCCCTCAACAAAGTTACGTGCGATGACGCTTAGCTCAGATGGCTCCATGCCAAGCTGTGCGCGTAAACGTCTGGTAATCATCACACCAGTCACTACGATCACTGTCAGGCATAGCAAGGCGATAGCAGCGGACTGCCATAATGCTTTATTTTTAATAGCAGCTGCATTGTCAGCGTGTACCAGGCTGGTTTTCTGGTTATACACCATATGATCATCCAGCTTGTTCGCCAGCTCAATGGCGACCTTATCGGCGGCTTGGAGCAGGACAGTGGCTTCCGGTGAACCGGCATCTGACAAAGCAAGCACACGGGTCATCTGGTCAAAATAGCCGGCAAGCATGTTCTGCTCTTGGGTGAACATGTCCTTGTCGGTGCTATCAGTCGTCAAATCCTTGTAGTTGTTCATGGCTTCTTCAACCACTTTGCGACGTTCCTGTATCTGCGAAGCAAGTTTTGCTTTCTCAGCCGGCGTTGTCGCAGACACATGCCGCAACAAATTCAGGCGCAAACGCTGATAGAAGTTCTCAGCTTTGGATAACTCCAAAATACTGGGAATACTGTTGGCATTGGCCTGGTTGGTATATTCATATACCTTGATCACCTGAGTTAAGGTGAATCCGATCAGGATCACCATTGCAATCGCACAAGAGGCGATCAACAAATACATACGTTTCGCTATTGTCATCACAAATCCCTAACATCCTAATTAACTGACATCGCCAGTTTTATATCACTGAATTATGGCAAAAATCCGGCGCTCAACATGCGAACATCAGAAGGGTTTTTACGTGTTAGATCTAAGTCAAAATCCCACTCTTCCCGGTCGCAGTGATCGGCTATTTCTGGCATATGCAGATTTAACTGCTACGCATCCTTTATATCGACATTTTTTCAGGGGAACTTGAGCAAAAGATGCAATGAATTTAGTGATTAAATTCAAAGACTTTAAGGGCGGTTACCAATGAATAAAGAGAGTCATTTTTTAAATGACTCTCTTCAGGTGTTTACCTTGAAAAATGAAGGCAGAAGGCTGGTTTTTATTTCAATCATCAGGTGAAAAATCACCGTCTGGCATTGACTGAATCACCGTCTTTCAAAGCGGATAACCGATGATGGCGGACGCCCAGAATATGAGACCTTCAAGCATTGCATCCATTATTGCTCTTGTCATGGCACAGCCTCCTTTTAACGGTCTTAAAATTCTTCCCAGGCGTTATCATCAGTACCGGTTTTTGCCAGCCTGGCAGGTTGTTGCTGGCCATTTGAATGGCTATGTGCGACTGGTTTCGGCTTGCTCACAAAAGCTGCAGGGGCCGATTTTTTCACTGGCGCACTAGCGCGTGTCGCCGGCTTCACCTGGTGCAACCTGTATTTATTGACTGAATCCATCAAGGTGGCAGCCTGCTCAACCAGTGATTCAGCTGCAGCAGCGGCTTCTTCAACTAAGGCAGCATTTTGCTGTGTGGTTTCATCCATTTCCGTCACAGATTTATTCACCTGGTCAATGCCTGAACTTTGCTCGGCAGATGCCGCCGTGATTTCGCCCATGATATCTGTTACGCGTTGCACAGAAGTCACGATCTCATGCATGGTTTCACCGGCATTTTGTACCAGTTTGGTCCCTTCTGTGGTTTTGCTGACAGAATCGGTGATCAGTTCTTTAATCTCTTTGGCTGCGCTGGCGGAGCGTTGTGCCAGGTTGCGCACTTCACCGGCGACTACCGCAAAGCCTCTGCCCTGCTCGCCTGCACGGGCAGCTTCCACCGCGGCGTTTAAAGCCAGAATATTAGTTTGGAAAGCAATTCCATCAATCACTGTGATGATGTCTTCAATCTTGCGTGCACTTTCATTGATGGCACTCATAGTCGTCACGACATTGCCGACCACTTCACCACCACGCACCGCGACTTGGGAAGCGGCTTCAGCCATCTGGTTAGCCTGGCGAGCATTGTCCGCATTCTGTTTCACGGTAGAGGCCAGCTCTTCCATGCTGGAAGCAGTTTCTTCCAGGCTGGAAGCCTGTTGCTCCGTGCGGCTGGAAAGATCATTGTTGCCGCTGGCAATTTCCTGCGCAGCAGTATTGATGGTTTCGCCGGCTTCACGAATCTGCATCAATAACTCTGTCATGTTTTCCAGCAGGTTATTCACGCCTTTACAGATTTCGGCAGTTGAGCCGGTTTTATCAGATAAATCGATACGGTCAGTCAAATCGCCATCAGCTGCATTGGCAATGATGGATGAAATCTGGTCACTGACGCGACGCTCCTGGGTAATGTCTACCCATTCCAGCGATGTCCCTGAACGCACACCGGCATTGTCAAAAATCGGCATGGCTTTCAGGCGTACAAACATATCACCCAAAGGCATTTCAACCACATGTTCTTTAGTCAAACCGGCCAGTAAATTGCGTTGATGAGCCGGGTTCTTGTGGAATACATCGAAATTCTGGCCGATGATTTTGCCCGCATCAAAGTTCGGTAGCGCCTGACGGAAACTGGATTCCGAGCTGCGCATCAAACGTTCTGTAGAGGCATTCATATAACGGATGACGCCATCGTTATCCGCCATCATCATATTGGTAGAGGCAGAGTCCAGCGTCGTTTGTATCCTGAAGGCTTCCGCAGATTTGATCGCTTGTTCCTTGTCTGCCAGCACTGCTTTAGTGATATCTGTTGCATATTTGACCACTTTCACCGGCTTGCCATCCAGGCCGATAATCGGGTTGTAAGAAGCTTGCAGCCAGATATCTTTCTGATTTTTGCCATAACGGTGATAGACATTCTCGTCAGGCTCGCCACGATTCAGTTTGGCCCAGAATTCTTTGTATTCCGGGCTGGCCTTATGCCGCTCGCTCACAAAAATGCTGTGATGTTTGCCGACAACCTCTTCCAGGGAGTAACCGGTCACAGCCAGGAAATTCTGGTTGGCCGTGATCACATGACCGCTGAGGTCAAACTCGATGACGGATTGCACTTTAGCAATCGCTTGCACCTTGCCTTGGTAGTCCAGTTCCAGCTGTTTTTCTGCTGTGATGCAGAAAGAGAAAATCTTGATTTTTACCAGTTTGTTATCAGCGTCCAGCACCGGGACATAATTGGCGCTAAACCAGTATTCATTGCCAGTTTTTGAAACACGGCAGACTTCCTGCTTGCCGTTTTCACCTCTGGCAAGTTTTTCCCAGAGCTGCTTGTAGGCCGGGCTTTGCGCTGAGTGTGCTTTCAACAGGAAGCTGACATTTTTACCAATCACTTCTTCCCTGGTATAGCCCAAAGGCGCCACCAGCAGCTCGTTGCAATCCAGAATCTGGCCGTGCACATCACACTCCATCACGCCAAAGGATTTATTCACAGCACGTCCATCCTCTTGCAGGAAGATATTCTGCTGTTTGTCTTGCGTGATATCGGTCAGGTAAGCCACGGTTTTACGCAGTTTGGAAGACTTATCCAGCACTGGCGCGTAATAACCCTGGAACCAGGTTTCCTGGTTTGATTTATTGATCAGTCTAAAGGTGCCAACAGATGACTTGCCTTCTGCAAGTTCTTTCCAGAAGTTCTTGTAATCGGCATTGGCTGCTTCTTCTGCAGGCAGTAGTTTGCGATGATGCTGACCAATCAACTCATTGGCGCTGTAGCCTAATGCCGTACACAAATTTTCATTCGCATGCGTGATTTTGCCATCAGCACTTAATTCAATGATGGCTCTCGCCTTATTGATCTCGGTTTTCAATGCCGAGAATTCGGCAGACTCATCCAGAATATGCTGGTACTGTTTAGTACCTGCCGCCAGTTTATTTAATAGTGTTGAAAACATAATGGGCCCCTAGCAAGAAGTTCCTGTTTCAATTCTGCTGTTTGTTGTTTTAAAGGTGCAATAATTAATGCACTGCAGCGTCCATCAATTCCATCTCGTTGCTGGTCATCAGTTTTTCGATATCCACCAGGATCAGCATTTCCTGTTCAATAGTGGCCAGGCCGACGATGTATTTGGTGTCAATGCGGGTGACCAGTGATGGCACTTCGCGCAGATGCTCTTCACGTAACTCGCGCACATCAGACACGCCATCGACCACGATACCGACAATGCGGCCGTTCAAGTTAAGGATGATGACAACGGTAAACTCGTTGTACTCCACCTTGCCCAGCTTGAATTTGATGCGCAGATCCACGATAGGCACAATTTTGCCGCGCAGGTTGATCACGCCTTTGATGAAGGGAGGCATGTTGGCGATTTGCGTGACCGCATCATAGCCACGGATCTCTTGAACCTTGAGGATCTCGATACCGTATTGCTCATTACCCAATACAAAAGTCAGGTATTCACCGGCTGCTGTTCGCATACTGCCAGCGTTATTCCCGCCGTGGTTGTTAGTCATTTCTGTTGTAGTCATTGCATATGCTCCTTATGCATTGATGTGATTCTGTAAATTGGAATAATTCTGGTCAGCAAAAGCTCGACCGCCAGTGACGTAATTGGTTGTTTGGCCCATCTGCGTAATCGCAGGCACATCAAGAATCAATGCCACCGAGCCATCACCCATGATGGTGGCGCCGGATACACCTGGAATCCGTTTGAAATTGGTTTCCAGGCTCTTGATCACTACCTGTTGCTGGCCGACCAGTCGGTCGACAAACAACGCAGATTTCTTACCATCCGCTTCCAGGATCAGCAACACACCGTCAGTCGGGGTTGTGATCTCGGTCGGATGGTTAAACAAGGCATGCAATGCAATAATCGGTAAGTACTCGCCCCGCACGTGCACCATCAAGCCTTCGCCAGTGACGGTTTTAAGATCTTCGGCACGTGGTTGCAAGGTCTCTACAATCAGGTTCAATGGGACGACATACAGGCTCTTGCCCAGTGAAACAGACATGCCATCCAGAATCGCCAGTGTCAGCGGTAATGAAATGGAGATCGTTGTGCCGTAACCTAATGCCGAACGGATCTCGATATTGCCGCCCATGGCACTGATGTTACGTTTCACCACATCCATGCCCACGCCACGTCCTGAGACATCGGTCACCACTTCAGCGGTTGAAAAGCCTGGTGCGAAAATAAGGCTGTAAACTTCACTGTCGCTCATGCTTTCATTGACCGGCAAGCCGTTAGAGGCTGCTTTAGCCAGGATACGATCACGGTTCAAACCACCGCCATCATCGGTGACTTCAATGACGATGCTGCCGCCTTTATGCGCGGCGGACAACGTCAATACACCATTTTCAGACTTGCCCATTTCACGACGTACTTCCGGCTTTTCAATGCCGTGGTCCACACTGTTACGCACCAGGTGCGTCAATGGATCAACGATACGTTCAATCAGGCTCTTGTCGAGTTCTGTGGTTGCACCGTTGGTGACAAAATCAACTTTCTTGCCCAATTTACCTGCCAGGTCACGCACCATGCGCGGGAAGCGAGAGAACACGAAGTCCATTGGCATCATCCGGATAGACATGACCGATTCCTGCAGGTCGCGCGTATTGCGGGTCAATTGGCTGACACTATTGATCAGGCCTTCGTTATCAGCTGGGTCCAGTGCACTCACACGTTGTTCAATCATGGCCTGGGTAATCACAAGCTCACCGACCAGGTTAATCAACTGGTCGACTTTTTCGATGCCGACACGAATTGAACTGGTTTCTGCATTCTGTGCTGCGGGCTTGTCGGATTCACGGCGCGATTGTGCACGGCGGTCATCTTTCACTTCTGCCGGGGGTGCATTTGCAATCACCGCAGCTTCTGGTGCAGCAGAGGCTTTTGCCAGTGCTGCAGCCGCATTATCGTCGCCAATCATTTGTGCTTTAGGCGCATCAGGATGTGGTTTAAACGGTGCAAAGAAACCGTAACCTTCTTCCTGCTGATCTTCGCCTTCTTTGGCAAAAAGCCCATAGCCCATTTCTTCAGCGACAGCCACTCTGCCATCATTCGCTTGCGTATTTGCAGCCGCTTGGGCCACCGGCTCAGTGTCAAAAAAACCATAGCCTAGATCTGCGGGTTCAGCTTCCACTGCTACAGGTGCGGCTTCAGCGACTGCCGGCGCCACTGGGGCAGACTCTGTTGCTGACGCTTCTGCGCCTGCAATCTTAATGACCAATGCATCCGGATCCACAATAAATGAACAGATAGATACAATGTCGTCAGTGCTGGAATCCGTTTTAATCAATAAAGCA
>DATHWT010000216.1:0-6589 GCA_035460345.1 Methylophilus sp.
AACCCGTTATACAAGGGCAAGGCATTTGGCAGTAATGCGGCAGCCTGGTGGGGGTTTCACTATGGCGACACGGTTGAAGAACCGAAGAAACGTGAAGTCATCACTATTTATGAAGTGGATGCGACTGGTGAAAGAAACTACGCCAGTGCGGTGTATAACTTCCGCTGGACACCACAGACTGACCCTTTCGGCGTAGTGCACCCTATCATTGATTACCCTGGTGTGCCTGTTGACCACAAAACCATACAGGAAAACCACAACGTACTTAAAAACGTGCGAGTGCCTATCCGGCCGCACTTTGGCACCATGGGTGTGGCACCTGCCGAAGCGGATATGGTCAACTCGATTCCACCAAGTTACACCGGCGGCAATATAGACAACTGGCGCATAGGCAAAGGCGCTACCTTGTATTACCCGGTTTCAGTAACAGGTGGATTGTTTTCGGTAGGTGACCCGCATGCGTCACAAGGCGATTCCGAGTTGTGTGGAACCGCCATCGAATGTTCACTGACCGGCACCTTCCAGCTGATTTTGCATAAAAAAGCCAGTTTACCCGGCACCCCTCTGGAAAGCCTGAAGTACCCGTTGCTGGAAACGCAGGATGAATGGCTGTTGCATGGTTTTAGCTACCCTAACTACCTGGCTGATCTGGGCGCGGATGCGCAGAACAGTATTTTTGCCAAGTCTTCAGTGGATTTAGCCTTGCGGGATGCATACCGGAAAATGCGTGACTTCCTGATGAGCACACAGGGCTTAAGTGAGGATGAAGCCATCTCACTAATGTCGATTGCTGTGGATTTTGGCATTACCCAGGTAGTTGACGGCAACTGGGGGGTGCATGCTCTAGTGAAGAAAAGTATTTTCCCGCCACGCAAAACCTGATTGGAGCGCTGGCAAACAAATTAATACCAGCAAATGATGAAACAGATAGAAGTCGGTTGCTTTTACATATGAGAACCGACTTCTTGTTTCTAGGAGAATTTAACTTTCAGTCAATGCACGAATCTCGGGCAGATTCCGCCACCAGCCATGCACATCCATGCCACAGCCAAATACATAGCGGTTTGGCACGGTTAAGCCAACCACATCGGCTTTGAGTGGCTTTGTCAGGCCATTATCTTTGTCAGTCAATACGGCGGTCAGCACTTGCTTTGCTCCCGCTTGCTGGCAATGACGCACCACTTCAGCCAAGGTAATGCCTTCATCCAGAATATCATCCAGCACCACGACTGTTTGTCCGGCCAGATCAAATTCAGGCGCCTTTGCCCACACAATGTCACTGCCTGATGTGCCTTGGTAACGGTTCGCTTGCAGGTAATCGAGGCGCGCGGGCAGTTGCAGTCTTTGCATCAGCTGCCCGGCCAGGTAAAGCCCACCACGCATCACGCACAACAGCAAGATGGATTGCCCGGCCAGTTTTTCGTGCAGGGCATGGGCCATCTGGTCCAATGCCTGCGTTACCTCGGCTTCTGTAAATACAACATCAGAATTGGCAAGCCAGTAGTCGGGCGACCGGGTGTGGGGATCTTGCATAGTGACTTGTATGTTGACTTGAATACGGAATTAAATATCCAGTGTTTTCAGGTACTCCCTGAAGCTGTCGGAAATTTCATGATGTTTTAATGCCAGCTCAACGTTTGCCTGCATAAAGCCCAGTTTGCTGCCGCAGTCATAGCGTTTGCCTTTGTAGCGGTAGGCTTTCACTTTTTCAAATTCCATTAAAGCAGCAATACCGTCAGTCAGCTGGATCTCACCACCCTTGCCTGGTTTTACCTTTTCCAGGCATTCAAAAATACGTGGCGACAATACATAACGACCAACGACGGCCAGGTTGGAAGGTGCTTCTTCCGGTTTTGGTTTTTCAACCATGCCTTTGACCAGCAACAAATCATCAGTTTCCGGAACCGCATCCACTACGCCATAGCTGCTGGTTTCTTCAGGGGCGACGGTTTCAATGCCAAGGATGGAACACTGGTGTTGCTCATAGACATCAACCATCTGTTTGGTGATAGAGACATCGCCACACAGCAAGTCATCTGCCAGAAGCACGGCAAATGGCTCATTACCAACCACTGGTTTAGCACATAACACCGCATGGCCCAGGCCTAGCGCTTGTGACTGGCGGATAAATACGCAGCTGACGCCTTTAGGCAAGATGCTGTGTACGATATCCAGCAATTTTTGTTTACCGGCGGCTTCCAGCTCGGCTTCCAGTTCATAGGCTTTGTCAAAATGGTCGGCAATCGAACGCTTGTTACGGCCTGTGATAAAGATCAGTTCGGTAGCACCTGCGGCAATCGCTTCTTCAGCGGCATATTGAATCAGTGGTTTATCTACGATGGGCAACATTTCCTTGGGGCTGGCTTTAGTCGCCGGTAGAAAGCGGGTCCCTAACCCGGCAACAGGAAATACTGCTTTTGTAATTCTTTTCATGGTCGTATCCTAAGAAATTTCTAGTTATAAAATAAGTAAAATTAATCTGACATTAGTACTGTGCAATTGATTTCAATTTTAACAAAAGTACCACACCTGCAAGTAGTGCCGTGATCGCGTTGGCTATAATCACCGGCCAATCGCGTATCAATAATCCATAAACCAGCCACAAAATAACACCTATGGTAAAAATGGTGTACATGGGCAGAGAGATACCACTTAAATCTCGTGTGCGCCACGATTTAATCACCTGTGGCACAAATGCTACTGTAGTGCAGATGGCCGCTATCGCGCCAATACAAGTATTTAACGCGATCATTTCAAATCTTCTACTTCGGCACCAAGCATCTGCAACTTGAGTTTTTTAAACTGATCACGGAATTGGGCCGCTTTTTCAAACTCAAGGTTCTTGGCTGCATCGTGCATGGCTTTTTCAATCCGCTTGAACTCTTTAGCCAGCGTTTTTTCACTCATGCTTTCATAGCTGGCCTGCTCTTGCGCGGCTTTACGCTCGCGATGCGCTTCATCTTTGTCGTAGACGCCTTCAATAATATCTTTAATGCGCTTGGTCACACCTTTAGGGACGATGCCATGTTCTTTATTGAAAGCTTCCTGAATGGTACGACGCCGATCAGCTTCATCCATGGCTGCCTTCATACTGCGCGTGATCTTGTTGGCGTAGAAAATCACCTTTCCGTTAAGGTTACGCGCTGCACGTCCTGCGGTCTGGATCAGTGAGCGTTCTGAACGCAAAAAGCCTTCTTTGTCCGCATCCAGCACCGCCACCAGCGATACTTCAGGAATATCCAGGCCTTCACGCAGCAGGTTGATCCCCACCAGCACATCAAATTCGCCCAGGCGCAAATCGCGGATGATCTCCACGCGTTCTACGGTTTCAATATCGCTGTGCAGGTAGCGCACTTTCACGCCATGCTCGGACAGGTAATCGGTAAGGTCTTCTGCCATGCGTTTGGTCAGGGTAGTGGTCAGTACACGTTCGCCAACGGCCACGCGCTCCTTGATCTCGCCCAGCAAATCATCGACTTGGGTATCTGCCGGTTTGACAATGATTATCGGGTCGACCAGGCCGGTAGGCCGCGCAATCATTTCTACCACTTGCTGTTGGTGATTCTTTTCGTAATCTGCCGGCGTGGCTGACACGAATACGCACTGGCGCATGATGCGTTCAAACTCTTCAAACTTGAGCGGACGGTTATCCATGGCTGAAGGCAGGCGCCAGCCGTAATCCACCAGGTTTGCCTTGCGTGATCGGTCACCCAGGTACATACCGCCGATCTGCGGCACCGTGACATGGCTTTCATCGATGATCATCAGCGCGTGTTCAGGCAAATAATCAATCAATGTTGGCGGAGGATCGCCAGGTTTGCGCCCGGTCAGATGGCGGCTGTAGTTTTCAATGCCTTTGCAGAAGCCGATTTCATTCAGCATTTCCAGATCAAAACGGGTACGCTGCTCAATCCGCTGGGCTTCTACCAGTTTATTTTCACCCAGGTAGACTTTGACCCGGTCGCGTAATTCGGCCTTGATGGTTTCCATCGCCCGCACCGTCGCTTCACGCGCCGTCACATAATGGCTGGAGGGGAAAATACGGAAATTATGGATTTTATTGAAGACCTGGCCGGTCAATGGATCGAACAGCTGGATGCTCTCGATCTCGTCATCAAACATGCTGATGCGCACCGCTGTTTCGCTATTCTCGGACGGGAAGACATCCACAATATCGCCACGGACACGGAAACAGCCACGGCCAAAATCAAAATCGTTGCGGTCATACTGCATCGCAACCAGGTGCGCCACAACGTCTTTCTGTTCCATCTTCAGGCCTTGGTGTACATGCAACACCATGCCATGATATTCACCCGGGTCGCCAATACCGTAAATAGCAGACACCGTGGCGACAATGACCGCATCTTCACGCTCAAGCAGGGCCTTGGTCGCTGAAAGGCGCAGTTGCTCAATATGTTCGTTGATACTGGAGTCTTTTTCGATGAACAGGTCGCGCGAAGGCACATAGGCTTCCGGCTGGTAATAGTCATAGTAACTGACGAAATACTCAACCGCGTTATTGGGGAAAAACTCTCGGAACTCACTGTATAACTGCGCCGCCAGGGTTTTATTCGGCGCCATGACGATCGCAGGTTTGCCTATGCGCGCAATCACATTAGCCATGGTGTAGGTTTTACCCGAGCCGGTCACCCCGAGCAGGGTCTGAAACTTCAAACCGTCCTCAAGGCCCTTCGTGAGTTTTTCAATCGCCTGAGGCTGATCTCCAGCCGGAGGGAAAGGCTGGTGTAACTCAAATTTGCTACCTGGAAAGGTGACGATCACGAAAACAGTCTGATGAAATATACAATAGTGTCATTTTAACCGTTTTTAGTTCATCAAGCGTGTGATTTACATTTTCAAATCGCACACTATTGATAGAACTTTTACAGGTGAAAAGTGGTCCTTTTTTGAATGCCTGAAAATTCACCCTGGGGAATCGTTTGAAGCTTCTGTTATCGGTTTTTATCGTATTACTTTCCTCACCGGCGCATGCATATAATCAGCAGGCCATGATGGAAGCTTATTTTGGCGTCGTCATGATCCGTGGCTACAATGAAAATGGCGGCATGGCTTATGGCTCTGGCGTCATTATTGCGGACCATACTGTCGTCACCAACTGCCATGTGTTGCGCGCCACCAAACAGCCCTGGGTGTCACGCGGAGAAGATAACTACCCGATTACCACGGTGCGTGCCGATGTCTGGCATGACCTGTGTGTGGTCACCTCGCCGACGCTGCCGTTTAAACCGGTGACGCGCGGTAACAGTTATGCACTGGTGCGCGGGCAGGAAATCAGCGCCATCGGCCACTCCAACGGCGTGCCTGCGCCTATCACCTCCATCGGTGAAATCCAGGGACTGTACCCTACTCCATCCGGCAATATGATACGCAGCAGCGCAAAGTTCATGATGGGTGCCAGCGGCAGCGGCTTATTTGATATGGATGGCCGACTGGTCGGGATTAATACCTTTAAAACTGCAGGTCACGGTGGCAGCATCCACTTTGCTTTGCCGGTGGAGTGGCTGGAAACGCTGGAGAAAATGCCAGCCAGCACAGAGTTCCCGGTGAGTGGCAAAGCCCTGTGGGAAGAAGACGAAGATAAAAAGCCTTATTACATGCGTGCCGCTGTGCCAGAGTCGCGCCAGGATTGGCCTAACCTCGAAAAAATCAGCATGCTCTGGACGCAGCATGAAGTCACAAATGCCGACGCCTGGTTCAGCCTGGGCCTGGCCGAACAATCACTTAAACAGTTGGATGCTGCCGCCAATGCTTTCCAGAAAGCCGTGACGCTGGATGGCCAGTTTGTTGAAGCCTGGTTCAGGCGCGGTGAAGTCGCCCAACTATTAGGCGATAGCAAAACGGTGAAAGACATTGAACTGCAATTACAGAAAATTGATCCCTTGCTGGTGTCGGTATACCAGAATTACCTGAATTGTGAGAAAAACTGCCAGAAACAATGAGTTAAACCGGCAAAAAATGCCTGCCACCAGCTTCCACGACAGTGCATTTTTGCGTAAAATGTTGCGTTTTTCATTTTTTTGCAGGCACCGCATGCCTGCTTGTGCACATACCGATCAACAAGGAAGCCATTTTGAGCAAACCTGCCGCCAACGTGCTGTCTGCACGTGTTTTATCCATCAAAGAATCCCCTACCTTGGCGATCACTGCCAAAGCCGCCAGGTATAAATCTGAAGGCCGTCCTATCATTGGCCTGGCCGCAGGCGAGCCGGATTTTGATACGCCGCAGCATATCAAAGATGCAGCCAAAGCAGCGATTGATGCAGGCTACACAAAATACACGCCCGTCAGCGGCATCCCGGCGCTGAAAAAAGCCATCGTCAACAAATTTAAAAACGAAAACGGTTTTGAGTATGCGGTGAATGAAGTGATTGTCGGTGTTGGCGGCAAACAAACGATCTTCAACCTATGCCTGGCAGTGCTGAACCCTGGTGATGAAGTCGTGATTCCAGCCCCTTACTGGGTGAGCTATGCTGATATCGCCATGGTGGCCGAAGCCAAACCGGTGATCCTCGAATGCGGCATTGAACAAGGCTTTAAATTATTGCCGGCACAACTGGAAGCAGCCATT
>DATHWT010000217.1:0-4436 GCA_035460345.1 Methylophilus sp.
ATTCACGTCTGCGACCACTTTAAGTGTTGGTGAGCCTGCCATCTGTGCCAGCGAAATCACCTGTATGCCAGCAGCGGCAGCACATAGCGCGATATCTGTATTGTGCAGAATTTCCTTTTTCAAAGTGTCACTGCTGCCATCGGTATAACCAATGTTCACACCGTAGCGCTTGTTGTATTCTGCAGCGCGCACTTCAACATCGACCAGTGCACGATGCGCCACCATTTCAACCTCGGCACCATACTTAGCTGCAATCACTGCAGTACAGCCACCCACCGGGCCTGTAGCCCCGAAGACGCTGACTTTACGCCCGCTCAAATCACCACCGAAGTTTTTGGTGAGATGCTGTTCAACCTTGGCCATCATGCCAGCTGCTGTTGTAAATGCACCGGATGGATCAGCAAATACGGAAACCTCAAAAGGCGGCACCATGGCTTTTCTGGCAGTGTCCAGCATATCCATGGCGATATCGATATCACGTCCACCAATGAAAATATGCTCACGCTTCACCCCGGTCGGGCCACGCGAGAAGATCGCGTCCTGCACCAGAGTAGTGACTTCACTCAGCTCCACATTGGTGTAAGGCATTATCTTTTCAAAGCCTGCGTCGTAAGCCATGTTCACGTCAAATGGACTTGCGTTCTTGGCTGCGGTAAGTAAATGCAAAATGGAGACTTTTTGCAGCTTTTCTGTTTTATCTGTCACTTCAGCTTCCCTTAACTATTATCTTTAAACTGCTTAAAAATTTCTTAAAATGGCAAATCCTGCAAAATAGCACCTTGGTTGTGCCCTTTGCACAGCATGAATTCCAGTTGCTGTTGATTCGCAAACTCAGTGCGTAGCTGTTGCAACATTGTTTCAGCTTCATCTTTATCGGCAAAAATAGCAAAACTTGTAGGTCCCCAGGAGCTTTGGCCAGAGCAAACAACACCTTTGGCCTCAAGCCATGCCAGCACTTTTGCAATGCGGGAGCTGGCATAGCGCCCACTTTGTACAGGTGCAAAGTAATCACCAGTGCGCATTTGCAATTCCCTGATCGCAGCGCCGAAACTTACCAGATCAGACTCAGCCAAAGCCGGTAACGCCTGCATCAATACATAGCGGCACATACTGGCCGCGATATCAGCGGGAAATTCCGGCAGTGAGCGGAAAGCTTCTATTTCTTGCTCGCCATGCACGCCGATATTGTCATGATCAAAAATCAGTACGATACGCCATGCTTCAGGAAAATCCATGCGCGCAATGGTCGGCGGCACTTTAGTGGCGGCACCACGGCCACCATCCACCACTACCCCACCTGATAAAAATGTCCCCAGGCCTATCCCAGAGCGCGCTCCACGCGCTGACAACAGGGCAATATCCTTGATACCGAGCCCAAGCTGATACAGCCTATTCATTACCGAGCCTATCCCTAGCGACATCTGTGTGCCAGAGCCAAGCCCCGCATGCTCAGGGATCACTTCTTTTAGCTGCATATGCATACCCTGCTTCAGATTCAAGGCATGCGCAATTTTTTGTGCAATCACGACTGCGCGACCTGCACCTGCGCCTTCAGCCGTGAAGGTTGCCGCAGGGTAAGCGTGTATTACCGTGGCCGGATGCTGCAATGAAACACCAATACTGCCAAAGCGCCGCCCCAAACCACCATTAAGATCAAAAAAACCCATGTGCAGACGGGCTGTAGTCACTACTGACACTCCGCTGACTGGCTTTAACTCACTATCTGCAGCATCTTTATGTGCCGCATCGACTGTGAAGGCTTCAGCCTTCATTCAACAAAACTTTCTGTCATGCGTTCCATCACCTATGGCATCCATACTGCTTGCTTCAAAGGCTGTTATTGTAGCCCAGCGCCTGTGTTTTTCCTATGTGCAGAAGGCTGGATTAAGGCCGTATTTACCTATTTGATTGAAAAGTTATTTCACATCCATTTCAATTAAACTTTAAAATAGCCATTATTAAAGTTGCTGGTCATTGTAATTCTTAGACTAAATACTGCCTGCCAGATAAAACTTCTGGCCTGACGACAATCATCAAGACACACGACCAAGCAGTTTATTAATCGTGTGCTCAATTTAAGAGGCTCTGGGATGGAGAATTTTATTCAGCAAAGCAGCATTGATGCAGTCACCTGCCCTGCCTGTGGTTTACTCTGCGACGATATCAGCATCAGCGCTGACAGTGCAGGCAAGCTCAAAGTCACTTCCAACAGCTGTGCAAAAAGCATCAGTTTTTTTGAGCGCCCCGTTAAAGCAGTATCGCCGCGTGTTGGCGGTAAAGATACTGACCTTGAGAGCGCCATCGCAAAAGCCAGCGAGATATTAAGCAAATCAAAACATCCGTTGATTGGCGGACTCGGTACTGATGTGCAAGGCATGCGCGCCGTGATGAACTTGGCTGAGAAATCGGGAGCGACTATTGACCATATGAATTCCAAAAGCTCGATGCGCAATCTGCTGGTGCTGCAAAACTCAGGCTGGCAAGTCACCACGCTTACAGAAGTGCGCAACCGCGTTGATTTGCTGCTGGTGGTCGGCACAGACATCGTGAGTTATTTTCCGCGCTTTTTTGATCGCGTGATCTGGAACCAAGCCTCCATGTTTGGACAGGACACCAGTACACGCGAGGTCGTCTATCTGGGCGGCCAGAATCTGAATACAAAACCAGGCACATCTCCCAAAGGCATCGAGCCAACGGTATTGCCCTGCGATAAAGCACAATTGCCAGAAGTGATTGCAGTATTACGTGCACTGATTGCAGGCAAGACGCTGGTAGCATCGTCCGTAGGAGGAATTGCAGTTACCGATTTGGCAAAACTGGCAGAGCGGCTGAAAGCGGCAAAATACAGTGTGGTAGCGTGGACTGGTAGCGCACTCGATTACCCTCAAGCTGAACTCACCATACAAAACGTCACAGGCCTGGTCGAAAAGCTTAACCAGACCACACGCTCTTCCGGGCTGCCTCTGGGCGGCAACGAAGGCGATGTCGGTGCCTATAACACCAGCACCTGGATTAGCGGCTACCCGTTCCGCAGCTCTTATCGTCAGGGATTCCCCGATTATGAGCCCTACCTTTACAGCACAGACCGCATGCTCGCAGAACAGGAAGCCGATACATTTTTCTGGATCAACAGCTATGCCCCTGATCGCTTAGCGCCAGCACATCAGGCCGCAAGCGTGGTGATTGGGCACGCAGACATGAAGTTGGACCACGAGCCGGAAGTATTCATCCCGGTCGCGACACCTGGCATAGACTGCAAAGGCACGCAGTTCCGTAGCGATAGTTCAGTATCCCTGCCACTAAAGCAATTACGTAGCAACACCCTGCCTACCCTGACCCAGGTATTGTCGGCTATCGAAGCTACGCTTTAAAGAATAATGCCTAAAAATGAAGGCTCAAGAATTAGAGGATAGCAAAACATGCTGATTAAACTAAAAGGTGGCAAAGTCTATGACCCGGCACATCAGATAGATGGCAAGGTCATGGATATTTACATCCGTGATGGCCGTATCGTGGCGCAACCGAACAATGCCGAGCCTGTTAACCAGGTGTATGACCTGAGTGGCAAGGTAGTGATGGCGGGCGCGATTGACATGCATACCCACATTGGCGGCGGCAAGGTCAACATCGCTCGCATGATGCTGCCCGAAGATCATCGTGCACATCCAGCAGCGCATACCGAGATGTGCCGCGCTGGCTGTGGTCATGCAGCACCATCTACGCTAACTACTGGTTATCGTTACGCTGAGATGGGCTATACCGCCGCATTCGAGCCAGCACTCTCACCAGTCAACGCCCGTCAATCCCACCTTGAGATGGGTGACACGCCTATCATCGACAAGGGCGGTTACGCCATGATCGGCAGTGATGACTTCTACCTGCGCTCACTTGCTGCCAAACAAGACCAGAACGCCATCAACGACTATGTGGCGTGGATACTACATGCCAGCCAGGCCATCGGTATCAAGGTCGTTAACCCGGGCGGTATCAGCGCTTTCAAGTTCAACCAGCGTGCGCTGGATCTTGACGAACTGAATGTGCATTACCAAGTGTCGCCACGCGACATTCTGAAATCCTTATCCCGCGCGGTACATGAACTGGGCATCCCCAAGCCATTGCATGTGCATGGCAATAACCTGGGTGTACCGGGCAACGTGGAAACCACGCTCAAAACCATGGGTGCAGTGGAAGGCTACCCTGTCCATCTCACCCATATCCAGTTCCATAGCTATGGCACTGAAGGTGACCGCAAATTCTCATCCGGTGCAGCCGCAATTGCCGAGGCAATTAACAAGCACAAAAACGTTTCTGCCGATGTCGGCCAGATCCTGTTTGGTCAAACCGTCACCGCATCCGGCGACAATATGCGCCAGCATGCCAATGCGGCGTTTGGTAGCCCGCATAAATCGGTGATCATGGATATTGAATGTGATTCC
>DATHWT010000218.1:0-3649 GCA_035460345.1 Methylophilus sp.
TGGCACTGCAAATGATTGAGTATTACCTGGGCGATATCATCCGCGAAACCGGCAAGATCGTGATGGCAGGCGGCGTGGCGCTGAATGTGAAACTTAACCAGCGCATCATCTCGTTGCCGCATGTGAAGGAATTGTTCGTGCAGCCGGCAGCCGGGGATAACGGCACCAGTCTGGGGGCAGCTACCTATGCTGCCCACCTGGCAGGTGAAACCATCCATAAAATGGAACATGCCTACCTGGGGCCTGCATTCACGAATGAAGAATGTATCGCCGCCTGTGAAGCGCATCCGGAAAAACCCACATTCACACGCGTTGAAAACGGTCCGCAAAAAGCTGCCGAGTTACTCGCAGCAGGTAATCCATTGGCCTGGTTCCAGGGGCGGATGGAATTTGGTCCGCGCTCATTGGGCTGTCGCAGTATTCTCGGTGACCCTAGCTTTCCCGGCGTAGCTGACCGTATCAACGCGCAAATCAAATACCGTGAGCGTTGGCGGCCGTTTTGCCCAAGCATGCTGGATCGCGTAGCAGAGGATATTCTGCAAACCAATCATCCGGCGCCTTATATGACGTTCACTTTTGATGTCAACCCGGCCTGGAAATCACGAATTCCGGAAGTGGTACACGAGGATGGCACTGCTCGTGCGCAGGTTGTTACCAAAGCCACCAACCCACGTTACTATGCGCTGATCGAACATCTGGAAAAGCTGCGTGGTAATCCGGTGGTGCTGAATACTTCGCTCAATCGTCGTGGCGAACCGATGATTTGCAGCCCTACCGATGCGCTGAATATGTTTTATGGCTGTGATCTGGAATACCTTATGCTGGAAGATGTGCTAGTGACGAAAAGTTAAATTCATATGAAGGTTATTCCGGTTTAAGTGTTTGGAATCATTCAAAAAAATAGAGGTTAACCCTCTTTTAGGTTTGACTGATTCCAGTAGTTTAGCGATAATCGGGAATAGAGTTCGGTTTGGACTCATATACAATAAATCCCAAAACTGTGATTAAAAGCAAGGCAAAGCAGTTCTTCAGGATAGTTCAGTAGTTAAAACACAGTTGAGCGATAGTCAATGAAACAATCTCACATTGAAGTAACAGAACGCATCATCGAGCGCAGTCGACCGACCCGCAAGGCGTATTTGCAGCGTATTGATGATTATCTCAACCGTGACAAAGGCCCGGATCGCCTGGGCTGTGCCAACGTGGCACACGCATTCGCGGCGATGCCACAGAACGATAAATTCAAGATTTACGCTGAAAAGCCCACCCATATCGGTATCGTGACTGCGTACAACGAAATGTTGTCCGCGCACCAGCCTTATGTGAATTATCCGGACATCATCCGTGAGGAAGCGCGCAAGCATGGCGCCACCGTACAGGTCGCTGGCGGCGTGCCAGCCATGTGTGATGGCATCACCCAGGGTGAGCCAGGTATGGAGCTGAGCCTGTTCAGCCGCGATACCATTGCCATGAGTACAGCTGTCGCGCTGTCACACGATGTTTTTGATGCGTCATTGTTATTGGGCGTCTGTGACAAGATCGTGCCTGGTTTGCTGATTGGTGCTTTGCATTTTGGCCACTTGCCATGTGTATTTGTGCCGGCCGGCCCAATGAGCACCGGCATTGATAACACCTCCAAATCCAAAGTGCGCGAGCAATATGCACAAGGCCTGGTCGGTCGTGAAGAGTTACTGGCAAGTGAATCAGCCGCTTATCATGGCGCAGGTACCTGTACGTTTTACGGTACCGCCAACAGCAACCAGATGTTGCTGGAAGCGATGGGCCTGCACGTGCCTGGTGCTGCATTTATTCACCCACACGACGGCATGCGTGAAGACTTTACCCGCGAAGCGGTGCGCATGGTGATACAAAACACCCAGAAAAACAGATTTGTCCCGATTGGCCGTCTGGTCGATGAGCACGTCATTGTCAACGCGATGGTCGCTTTATTGGCTACAGGTGGTTCAACTAATCACCTGATTCACTGGGTGGCCGTTGCACGTGCTGCAGGTATCGTGATTGACTGGACAGATTTCCACTACCTGGCCAGATCAACCCCATTACTGGCAAGCGTGTACCCGAACGGTAAAGCCGATGTCAATGAATTCCAGGAAGCCGGTGGTCCAGGTTTCGTGATTCGCGAACTGATCGAAGGTGGTTACATGTATCCTGACGTATACACCGTCAGTGGTGGTGGTATGCGTGATTATGGCAAAAAGCCTGAAAAAGAAGCTGACAAGCTGGTATGGAAAGATTACCCGGCAGAAAGTGGCGATGAAACCATCGTCCGTACTGCCGCACATCCATTCAACGAGTCCGGCGGTTTACGTCTGCTGAAAGGCAACCTGGGCCGTAGTGTGATCAAGATTTCTGCTGTGCCGGAAGATCGCCACATTATTGAAGCGCCAGCGATTGTGTTTGATGCGCAGGAAGAATTGCTGGCAGCCTTTGACCGTGGCGAACTGGAAAAAGACTTTATTGCCGTGGTGCGTTTTCAAGGCCCTAAAGCGAACGGTATGCCCGAGTTGCACAAACTGACCCCACCGCTGGCTGTATTGCAAAACAAAGGTTTCCGTGTGGCGATCGTCACTGATGGCCGCATGAGTGGCGCTTCCGGCAAGATTCCGGCAGCGATTCACCTGAGTCCTGAAGCCAGTGCCGGCGGTCCGATTTCCAAGATCCGCACTGGTGACATTATTCGTTTGAATGGCACGGTTGGCCAGTTGAACGTGCTGGTTGATGAAGATACCTGGGCAGAGCGTGAAACGGAAGAGTTGAGCGATGCCAAACGCCACCATAATGCGCATGGCCTTGGCCGTGAGTTGTTTGGCGGGATGCGCAGGAATGTATTATCGGCCGAAGAAGGCGCAATCACTTGGTTGTAATTAAAACTTCGTCGCAATACGTTGTTGCAGTCGCTTGCCGTACTGGTCGTACTGTCTTCGCTCCTGCGCCTAGTCTTGCTTAGAACTTTTAATTACAGAGATACTAAAAGTTTATTTCTTTAGAATTTAATTATTAATTAGGTAAATATTCACAACATGAGCACATTAGATTTAGCGAACCATGGTCCGGTCATCCCGGTAATTGTCATCAACAAAGTGGAAGATGCTGTGCCTATGGCAGAAGCATTACTGGCGGGTGGTGTGAAGGTACTGGAAGTGACTTTGCGTTCACCGGTCGCCCTGCAAGCTATGGAGCAAATTGCCAAGCATGTGCCTGATGCGATTCTTGGTTCTGGTACTGTGCGCAATCTGAAAGATGCACAGGCTTCAAAAGATGTTGGCTGTCAATTTGCGGTTAGCCCTGGTTACACCAGTGAGTTAGGTCAATTTGCCCGTAAAATCGGCCTGCCATTGTTGCCTGGCGTGTCTACCGGTTCTGAAATCATGATGGCGAATGCTGATGATTACTACTTCCTGAAGCTGTTCCCGGCTGTAGCTGTAGGTGGTATCAATTTGCTGAAAGGCTTTGCCGGCCCGTTTGCGGATGTCAAATTCTGCCCAACCGGTGGCGTGAGTGTTGAATCAGCTCCCCAATTCCTGGCTTTGCCTAATGTAGTTGTGTGTGGCGGTACCTGGTTGACGCCTAACGATGCAGTTGAGCGTAAAGACTGGGCACATATCACCAAACTGGCGAAAGAAGCTTC
>DATHWT010000219.1:0-9104 GCA_035460345.1 Methylophilus sp.
TGAGGTTAACCGCGCCATATTTCAGCCAGCCTTTGGAGTTGATGGGTGCAGAATCTTTCCCCTGCGTGGCCACTGGCAGGAAACCCTGTGTCACCAGCTCACCCTGCAACGGACGTTTGCCAAATTCGCCTTTGACTTTCAGGCTGGATTCAGGCGTTTTAAGATGCGCGCCCTCTTCGGTATAAAAGGTAGCGGTCAGGTTGGCTTTGGTCACGGCGTCATCAATGCTGGCCTGGCCCTTGTTCACGGATAATTCTTCAATAAACGGGAAAGGACGTGATGGGCTGGAATCATCCAGCTCAAAATCCCAGGTCGCATGCTTTTTGTCATCACGTTTCATGTAGGCATCGAGCTGTTCTGCGCGTATGGCTTTGATGCGATATGGCTGCCCCTCTTTTAACTCAAACAAATCACGATAACGCAATTTGAGCTCCAGCCCATGCGCATCTACCAGATAAGGCACCTTGAATTCTTCGGGCGCTGAGATACTGAGATGCCCGACTTGCAGACGCAGCCCGCCCAGCAACTGTAGATGGAACGGGCGTTCGATAATGACATTACGCTTAAGTGTCTTGGTAGTGAAGTCTTGCAAGGGCTGGCGCAAGAATGGCCAGCCAGCGAGTTCACAGCACACGATAATCACGACGAGTGCCAATAAAATACCACCTACCCAACGCAGTATTTTGATACCTGTTTTTTGTGGGGATGGCTGGTTGGCTGAGGTGTTGTTTGTTGATTCATCATTCATAACAACATCTTGCCACGCTGAACCAGCATGACCAGTCAAGTCAGTCTGACAAGCGTGTAGGAGGATTCTGTCAACCAGGGTTCTTAAGCAAGTCACCACGTCAGCAGTCGGTTATAATTTAAGGCTATGTATCCCAGAAAGAAGAGAATCAAATGAAATGGACTGACAGCCAGCGTATTGCCGAAGAACTCTATGACAAACACCCCGACATTGACCCTAAAACCATACGCTTTACCGATTTGATGCAATGGGTCATGGCACTGGATGGTTTCGATGACGATGTTTCCCGTTGCGGAGAAAAAGTGCTGGAAGGCATTCAACTGGCCTGGATAGAAGAAGCCGAATAAATGGCTGTGCAGCCGACGATTGCCTTGGCATTACAAGCTTCGATTTTCAAAGCCTATGATATCCGCGGTATTGTTGATGAGACGCTGACTACCGACATTGTTTACCAGATAGGCCTGGCGCTTGGCACCCAGGTGCACGCGCGTGGAGAGCATTGTATATGCGTTGGCTATGATGGCCGTTTATCCAGCCCAGAGCTGGCTGCGGCGCTGACTGAAGGCATCCTGAAAACGGGTGTTGACGTTATTTCGTTAGGCATGGTCACCACGCCCATGCTCTATTTTTCGACTCACCATTTGCCGCGCTGCCCGAGCGGCGTCATGATCACTGGCAGCCACAACCCGCCACAATATAACGGCCTGAAAATAGTCATTGGCGGAGAAACGCTGAGCAGCGAAGCCATACAGACGCTCAGGCAGCAGATAGAACAGCAACAGTTTCATCGCAGCGATTATCCGGGTCACCTTTCTACCCACGACATTTACACCGCATACCAGCAAACCATTGTTGCAGATATCAAACTGGCGCGTCCCATGCATGTCGTGGTTGACTGTGGCAATGGCGTGGCGGGCGCCTATGCGCAATCTTTATTTGAAGCGTTAGGTTGCAGTGTAGACCCTTTGTTTTGTGAGGTAGATGGCAATTTCCCCAATCATCATCCTGATCCGGTAGAAGCGAAAAATTTGCAGGATGTCATAGCGAGACTGCACAATGGAGATGCCGAACTAGGCCTGGCATTTGACGGCGATGGCGATCGTTTAGGCGTGGTCACCAAAAGCGGCCAGATCATCCGCAGCGACCGCCAGCTGATGCTGTTTATTGAAGATATATTGAAGCATCAACCCGGCAGCAGCGTGGTGTTTGATGTGAAATCCACGCGCTATTTAAGCATATGGACACGCCAGCATGGCGGTAAACCTGTGATCTGGAAAACAGGTCATTCTTTGATGAAAGCCAAGATACGTGAAACCAAGGCTGCTATCGGTGGCGAGTTATCAGGGCACCTGTTTTTCAATGATCAAAAAGAAGGCAGGCAACGCTGGTTCGGCTTTGACGATGGCTTATACAGCGCAGCACGTTTACTCGAAATCGTTAGCCGGGTGGCAGATGCCAGCGCACTACTGGAAGCCTTGCCTGACAGCGTCAACACGCCTGAATTACAGATAGCCATGCATGAAGGCGAACCGCATGCATTGATTGCGCAACTGCAGCAGTCAGCAAAATTTCCGGACGCTAATGAAGTGATCACGATTGATGGCTTGCGGGTAGAGTATGACGATGGCTTTGGCCTGATGCGCGCTTCGAATACCACACCGGTACTGGTGCTGCGATTTGAAGCAGATGACGAAAGCGCATTGCTGCGCATACAAAACATCTTTAAAGAAATATTACTGACTGCCCGCCCTGACTTGAAAATCCCTTTTTGAGTCACCATTAAATGAGCATGTCTAATCCAGAGCGCATGTCCCAACGAATCTTCTCAAAAGGTCAGAGCCTGCTATATGTGGTGCTTTGGTTAGGCCTGGCAGCAATGGTCTGGCTACTGGTAGATCGCGTACAGCACCCCAATACACTGGAGCAAGTCGGCAAACTCAATGTCGCCACCCTGAAACGCGGGCCGGATGGGCATTACAGCGCAGAAGCCCTGATCAACGGCGAACGCGTGCGCGTGCTGGTTGATACCGGTGCCACCGGCGTGGCCATTTCGCAACATGTGGCTGATCGCCTGGGACTGGTCGGCGGGGATGCGATCAATACCCACACGGCCAACGGAAACGCCATTTCTTACCTGGTGAGATTGAAAAGCGTGCAACTGGGAGGCATCGTGGCAAATGATGTTGCTGCGACGATTACACCTGGACTGGAGGGGGATGTGCTTCTGGGAATGAGCTTTCTCGGGCGTATGGATGTCAGGTTATACCGGGGCAAAATGACAATAAGAGAAGGCGAGCCTGAGCGAGAAAAAGGCACTCACTCTTAATGCGTCCCCATCCTTAATATTTTCACGGTATTTTATTCTGCCAATAACTGATAAACCAGCCGGTGCTGTATATTGACCCGTCTGGAATATGCCCCGCTCAAATCTCCCACCAATTTCTCGTAGGGCGGCGGATTTTGGAAAGGATTATCAGAGGATATTGAGCAGTAATTGCATCTTTTCTTTTAATCCTGCCTGCGCAATTTTCGTAGCATCTTTTTGCGCTTGCCTGGTAAAAACCAGCTGCCACTCACCAATCAAGCTCCTTGGCCGACTCCTCCATACCTTGTTTGATTGACTCGCGCATACCGGGGATTGAAAGTAAATACAGGGATTCCTGAATGGCAGACCAATCTTGAGCCGAGATCAGTACGGCATTGTTGCACTTGCATGAAGTAATAATCGACTCATGAGATTAGGCAGCCCAGTCAAGCAACCGATATAAATTAGCGCGTGCAACACTGGCGGAAAGCGCTTGCCACGCCAACGCTTAATTTTCTCATATTGATACTAACGCGCCAGCTCGGCCCCTTCGACCACCACCCGGAAAAACTGTAAGGCAGCCTGGTCCTGGATGCGGACACCGGTCGCCACAGAACCACGATTGCCTGGTGGAATGCCGCCCGTAATCAGCATGGACCGGCTCTGGTTCACCAGGCGGCCACGGTTATCGTATTGCAACATCCTGACTTGTACGCGCCCTACCGTGACATTGCTGTTGTTCTGGACTGCGGCATAGACCAGGCCGGTATCATCGGCAATCGGCCCGGAAGGCAGATAACGGGCCGGATTACGCGGCAGGTCAATGCGCATGGCGCGGGCGGCAGAATCCTTGCCGATGTCAGAATCAGAACTAGCAGCTAACTGGTAATGTTGCAAGGCCAGGCCGGTTTCACCACGGCCTTCGGCTATTTGCCCCAGCAAGGCATAGCCGGGTGCGGTTGGCAGCAATACATTGGCTTTTTTCAGAAACGGCTCAGCCTGCTCTTTTTTACCCGCATTAAACAGGGCAATGCCGCTTTGCACATAGGGCTTGAAATAATCAGGTTGCAACTTGATGGCTTTGTCATACAAGGCCAGCGCTTCTGTGGTGTTTTTCTGCGTCAGCGCGATATCGCCCAATAGCTCCTGGAACCTGGCTTCCTTGGGTTCTATGTTGATGGCTTTTTTGGCTAGGGACTTTGCTTTGTCGGTATCGCCTTTTTGCAGGGCCGCTTTGCCTTCATCATAGGCTTTATAAGCTTCACGCGTCGCCATCAACTTGGTGACTTTCTCGTTATAGACCTCCCTGCCCATTTCGCCGCCAGCGCCCAGTTCAGCCAGCGTTTTCTTGTTCTCATCGACCCGTTCCTGTGAGGGCGGGTGGCTGGCAAACAGGCCGCTGATAAAGTCCTGCCGCTTGCCTTCGCTCAAGCGGACAAAAGTTTCCTGCAAAGTCACCGCCGCAGCAGGATCATACCCGGCCTGTTTCATATACTTCATGCCATAAGTATCGGCCTCCGACTCGGCATCGCGGCCATATTTGCTGGTAATCAGCTGGCCGCCCAGCTGCGCGCCGCCGACCACCAGGTTGGCATAATTGGAATCGCGGGTCGCCAGGCCTACCGCCAGCATCGCACCTTGCATGAACATGCCGCGTTCCATGCCTTGGGCGCCATGACGGGCAGCCGCATGTACGATCTCGTGACCCAGCACTGCTGCCAGCTCAGCTTCACTATGCAGCTCATAAAGCAGGCCACGGTTAAAAGCAATCTTGCCGCCGGGCATGGCCCATGCATTGGGCACAGAGTCATTCAAGACGACAAACTCATATGGCAAATCCGGGCGATCAGATGCCGCTGCCAGCTTCTGCCCAACCTGCTGCACATAGCGGGTCAATTCTGCATCCAGAATGTAATCACCGCCCTGGGACTGACGCGCAGGACTGTAATTCTGCTGGCCGATCTGGATTTCCTTGTCCTGCGAAACAAACTGGAATTCGCGCTGTTTGGTCACTGGATTGATACCGCAGGACAGCAAAGCCGCAGACAATAAAACCGGGCAAAGAATGCTTTTTTTAATCATTTTGATTACCCCCTAACGATGAGCCATCACAATGGGCGAGCAGGATTAAATTGCAAGGCGGGCAGCATTTAGACACCGCAAGATACATTGAGTCCATGAGGATTTCGGAAACGAAGTTTCCATGCAAGTCATGACGAAAATAAAAGCCTGATCGACACAGCATTTTCCGCGCAACCATTGCTATTAAGTAATGACAGTCGGCTGCTGCCTGCCGGTCAGTTGCGGCAACTGTGATATCTGGTTTGATACAGTAATCAGTTCAGCCAAGGCGTCCTGGGCATCCAGTTGCTGCTGGGCAGGGTCTTCAGTATAGGCTTCGAGATAAACGCGAATGGTGGCGCCTTCGGTGCCGGTACCGGACAAACGGATCACCACGCGCGAGCCGCAAACAAACAGGATACGCAGGCCCTGGCCGGAACTGACAGAGGCATCAATGGGATCTGTGTAACTGAAATCATCGACAGTGTTGACGGTGTAGCTGCCAAATACCTGCCCTGGCAAGCTGGCAAACTGTTGTTTGATATGGTTGATCACTGCCTGCGCATGCGCGGTAGGCACGGTTTCATAATCATGGCGGGAATATACATTGCGGCCATATTGCTGCCAGTGTTTGCGGACCAGTGACTCCACGCTCTCTCCGGTGGCAGCCAGCAGGTTCAGCCAGCACAGCACTGCCCATAAGCCGTCTTTTTCACGCACGTGGTCGCTGCCGGTACCAAAACTTTCTTCACCGCATAAGGTGACTTTTCCGGCATCCATCAGATTGCCGAAAAATTTCCAGCCGGTGGGCGTTTCATAACAAGCTATGCCGAGCTTGGCTGCAACACGGTCAACCGCACCGCTGGTCGGCATGGAGCGCGCCACACCTGACAAACCCTGGGCATAAGCAGGAATCAACTTGGCATTCGCGGCAATCAGCGCCAGACTGTCAGAAGGGGTTACGAAAAAACGGCTACCCAGAATCATATTGCGGTCACCATCGCCATCCGAGGCGGCTGAGAAATCGGGAGCTTGCGCGCCATAGGCCACTTTTACCAGGTCTTCGGCATAAGTCAGGTTAGGGTCAGGATGTCCGCCACCAAAATTCTCGGAGACTTCGCAGTTCATCAGGCTATCCACCGGCGCGCCCAGTCGGTTGACGAAGACTTCCTTGGCGTAAGGGCCGGTCACCGCATGCATCGCATCAAACTTGATGGTATGTCCGGCGGCCAGCCAGCGCTTGATTGCGGCAAAGTCAAACATGCTTTGCATTAAATCGGCATAGTCACTGACTGAGTCAATCACTTCCACCTCAAAGCCATCCAGTGTAGTGATGCCTATAGAAGACAAGTCCACCTCCGGTAGTTCGTCCACTATCTTGTACTGGCTAATCTGCCTGCTATTGGCAAAAATCGCATCGGTAATCTTTTCCGGTGCCGGGCCACCATTGCCAGTGTTGTATTTGATGCCGAAGTCATCGTCTGGCCCGCCAGGGTTATGGCTCGCGGATAAAATAATGCCGCCGAAGGTCTCATATTTGCGGATAATATTGGACGCAGCAGGCGTGGAAAGAATACCGTTCTGACCGACCAGTACTTTAGCAAAGCCATTAGCCGCGGCCATTTTAATAATCACCTGTATCGCTTCCTTATTATAGAAGCGACCATCGCCCCCCACCGTTAAGATAGCGTCGGCGGGTATCTCCAGCGTATCAAAAATACTCTGTACAAAATTCTCCAGGTAATGCGCCTGTTGAAATACACGCACTTTTTTACGCAAGCCGGAGGTGCCTGGCTTTTGGTCAGCAAATGGTTGGGTCGCTACAGTTTGAATCAGCATGCACATACACTCTGGTGATTAATGGGTTGCCTTGATTGTATTACAGATTGATGACAGTTTTTTTGCCATTGCAGCGATTCTGCATGACTTTTTTGCGATTCCCTCACCGCACAAACTACGTAAAATCATGAGCTGCTTTTACGTGATCGCCTCAGGGTCATTTTGAAAC
The DNA here is from genome assembly GCA_035460345.1 of Methylophilus sp. GTDB lineage: Bacteria > Pseudomonadota > Gammaproteobacteria > Burkholderiales > Methylophilaceae > Methylophilus. The sequence goes on from DATHWT010000219.1 coordinate 7,123, forward strand.
ACCGGCGTATAGTGAGAGTCATACAAGCACATCACATAGATGTACTGAGTTAACAACCAAAAGGAGACTATCATGTGGACTAAACCAGCTGCTACTGAAATGCGTTTTGGCTTTGAAGTAACAATGTACGTAATGAACAAATAATCAGCGCTTGTCTCAATGACAAGTGTATGCTGAATAAAGAAAACCCGCTTAACAGCGGGTTTTTTGTTGCCTGTTGCCTGCGCATTTAGCCAACCTGCGACCAGAGCAAATTGACACTGACGCCCATCAGGAAAATGGCAAAGGTGCGTTTCAATACCTTTACCGGCAATCGTTTGGTCAGCGCCACACCTGCCGGAGCAAACAAGACACTGAACGGTGCAATCAGCATAATGGCTGGCAGGTAAAGCAAGCCAAAGGTATCCGGCGCATGAGCAGACTGGCGAATGGCATCTTGCACATAGCTGACCGTACTCGCCAGCGCGATGGGGAAACCCAGCACCGCAGAAGTACCGATCGCTTGCTTCACAGACACATGACGCATGGCAAGATAAGGCACCGTCAACGTGCCGCCACCAATCGATACCAGGGCGGAAATCACGCCTATCAATAATGCCACCAAGCTGATCTCCACTTTGCCGGGGACTTTGTGCTGAGTAGGTTTACGGTCTAGAAATAACTGGATCGCCGCATAAAAAGTGAATAAGGCAAAGAACAGCGTTAGATAGAGAGCGTTCAGGTGTATCGCCACCAGCGTAGCCAGCAAAGAACCGACAAACGCCATGGGCACCATGGCCCATACATACGGCCAGACAATATTCTGGTTTTTATGATGTGCAGTAATGCTGGAAAGCGAGGTAAACACAATGCAGGCCATCGAAGTCGCCAGCGCCATATGAAAAGCGACATCCGCCGAAAATCCTTTTGCGACCAGAATGGCATGCAACATGGGCACCAGCACAATGCCGCCGCCTATGCCAAGCAAGCCGGATAATACGCCGACCACCACACCAATCAGGCAAAACAGCGCATATTGTTCAATAAAAAGTTGTAACCACTCCATACCCGCACCAGCCATGACAAAGCAGGACAGTATAACTGCTGACCTGATGCAATTCCATGTGATTCAAAGCCGCTATACCAACGGACCTTGAAAATTAAAAAGAATTAAGTTTAAGTAAATGCCAAACAAATCACTTACTCATATTTGATTGTTTGTTACAATTAATCAATGAGCGATCAACTTCAAAAACTAAAAGGTGGTAAAAGGCCAGGCGCAGGACGCAAGCCGGGGTCTACCACACGCCTGGAGGAAACAGTCGTTATCCGTATTCCTGCCAGCCAGAAGCCCGTGGTCAGCAACCTGATGGAAGCTTATGCAAAAAAACAGCGTTTTAACCAGTTAAAAGAAAACCTGGATCCGGTAGAAGTGTTTAATCAGCCAGTGGAGTATTTACAGCGTATCAGCCTGCCGCTGTTTGAATCCAAAGTCCCGGCAGGTTTCCCTTCGCCGGCAGATGATCATATGGAAGGCCGGCTGGATCCGAATGAATACCTGATTGACCAGGCCGATACCACTTTTTTTGTGACCATACAGGGCGACTCAATGATTGAAGCGGGATTGATGCCGGGCGATAAAGCGGTGGTTGATAAAGGCAAAATGGCAGTGGTAGGCGATATTGTGCTGGTCATGATCGATGGCGGATTCACCATCAAAACACTGGCAAAACAGAAAGATGGCAACCCCAAGTTACTACCGGCCAATTCCTCCGGAAAGTATATGCCCATTCTTATTCAAGAGCCCATGCAGTTTCAAATATGGGGAGTGGTGACTGGTTCGTTCAGGCGTTTCAGGCAATAAAAAACCGGCGCCATGCAAAACATGGGCAACCGGCTTTTTCTAACAATAGCACTGATTATTTGTTCATTACGTACATTGTTACTTCAAAGCCAAAACGCATTTCTGTAGCAGCTGGTTTAGTCCACATGTTGATCTCCTT
>DATHWT010000220.1:0-4721 GCA_035460345.1 Methylophilus sp.
CCCCTGGGGAGCACCTTACCAGTACCTTAATCCCGGCCTGCATGGTGAGCTCGACATCATCAGCCTTGGCGCAGATAGTGCGCCGGGTGGTGAAGGCAACGATGCCGACATAGGCTCGTGGATGCCTTGATTTTTTCTCAGCTTTGCTCATGAAATCCCTCATGCAGCAGCGCGCCAGGCGCTTATTCCAATCCGGCTTTACGCTGCTTGAAACGCTGGCGGTATTGACCATCATGGGCGTCATACTGAGCCTGGTTGTAGTGAATTTCGGCATGGATGACAAACAGCAGTTACAGCAGGAAAGCCACAGGCTGGCATTGCTCATGTCACATGCCAGCGCTACTGCCCGCAGCACAGGGCAGCCACTGGCATGGTCATTCAAGCAGGGTGGCTATCAATTTTTACAGCGCAATACCAGCCGCATTGGCTGGCAAATAGTCGCTGGCGACCAGACCCTGCGCCAACGCCAATTGCCGCCTGGCATACAGATATTGGATCAGCGCATTGAGGGAGTTCGTCTGGCAGCCAATGAAATGATCATCTTCTCGCCTTCTGGCATCAATGCGCCATTCAGTCTTATGCTGGCTTCCGAACATGCTTCTGTAAAACTCACAGGTAATTTGCTCGGCAATATTAGCGAAGAAGCGGTAATTGAAAATCGTAGCGAAAACTAAGTCTGACTGATATTCACACACATGCCTAAAGCAAAAATAAAGAAACCTGAGTTTAGCCTAACCAGTGGGTTTAACCTGACAAATGGTTTTACCCTGGTAGAAGTGCTGGTGGCAGTGGCCATCCTGTCCGTATCGCTGGCCGCAGCCAGCCGCGCCGCCAGCATGAGCATCAACCACAGCCAGCAGATCAAGCAGCGCATACTGGCCGACATAGTGGCGCAAAACCAGCTTGCGCTGCATCTGGCCAAGGATGAATGGCTGCCGGCAGGCTCGCGTAGTGGCGTATCAAATCAAGCAGGGATCACTTTTAAATGGAAAGAGGAGGTCACCCCCACGCCTAACCCTGCGTTCATGAAAATAGTCGTCACCGTGAATGACCCTGACGATGAAAAACACTCTTTGCGAAAGCTGACTGGGTTTATGGTCAGGCCAAATCCCTGATATGACTTTATATCGCCGACGCAGTGCTGGCTTTACGCTGATCGAGGTATTGGTGGCACTGGTGATTTTTGCCATCCTTTCCGCGCTGAGTTACCGCAGCCTTAGTGCATTGCTACAAACCCGCGAACGTATCGAACTGGAAACCAATCGCTGGCGTGAAGTCATGATATTTTTCAACCGCTTCGACCAGGATGTGCGGCGTCATGTCGACAGGTCGGTACGTACCGGCAATCAGTATCAACCTGCCTGGTATGGCAAACCCGGCTTTGCCGGAGAAAACGACGCACAATTAATGTTCAGCATCATGGGCAACCCTGAACAGCCCGGCACACTGATGGACTCTCGACGCCTAGGCTACAGGCTGAATGCAGGCAATATCGAAACGCTGATCTGGCCTGCACTAGATACAGCACCAGGCAGCAAGCCCGTGGCATACCCGGTATTAAGCCATGTCAAAGCCCTGTCATTACGCTATATGACCAGTCAGGGCTATACCTGGAGTGACCGCTGGCCAGCGCCTAACCTGCCCGATGGCGCGATACCCAAGGCAGTTGAAATCCAGGTGACATTACAATCCGGCGAAAAGCTTAACCGGGTAATTAACCTCAAATGATTAAACCTCCATCTGAGAGTTCTGTTTACTCCATGAGGAAACAAACCGGCATTGCTGTCATATCAGCCATGCTGGTAGCGGCACTGGTCACGGCTGTGGCTGCGCAATTATTATGGCAACAACAGTTGCTGATCTCCGAACTTGAAAATCAGCAAAATTCGACACAGGCAGCATGGATTTCAGATGCCGCCGTCAACTGGTCTCGTGCCATCCTGGCTGAAGATGCGAATGTCGGACGCACTGACCACCTGCGGGAAGTCTGGGCGACGCGCTTACCGGCAACCCCGATAGAGGGTGGTGAAAGCTCTGGCTACATTTCCGGTTACATCACAGATCAGCAGCAGTTCTTTAACCTCAATAATGTGGTCATTGAAAACAGGCTGAGTGAGCCTAACCTGAAAACGCTACAACGATTGTTGGAACTGCTTAACATCAAGCCCAGCCAGGCTGATGCACTTGTAGACTGGATGGATCTGGACAGTACAGCCGTCTCTACAGATGGTGCCGAGGATAACTACTACCTTGGATTGAATCCCCCGTACCGTAGCGCCAACCAGCCACTATCCGAGACAGGCAACCTGATTCGTATCAAGGGTTTTGATGCTGCATCGGTCAACAAACTCAGCCGTTTCGTGACTGTGCTACCCGCGCCGACCAGCATCAATGTCAATACCGCATCTGCCGAGGTGCTGCAGTTCGCATTGCCTAATGCAACGCTACAAGATACCCAGGCCATCGTTGCTACCCGCAATATGGCTTTCTTTACCGACCTGGCAGATTTCAACCAGCGCATTCCCAACAAGGATATCTCGGTCAACCAGGCAAATTTATCTGTAAACAGCCATTACTTTTTGGTAACCTGCTTTGCGCAGTTTGGCCGCAGCCAGCTTAAGACTGAAGCATTGCTGTTCAGGGACGATTTCGGCTGGCCTACCGTACTATGGAAAAAAAGAATCTAAGGGAAAAGAAGCCTTTAAGGAAATCATCAGGTTAAGCTTGTGACGACACTACGCATATTCATTCCTAACCACTGGCTGGAAACAGCCAGTACATGTGCATGGGTGCTATTTGACGGCGATACCTCCATAATCGGGCCTGCAACAATTCTGCGCGAAGGGCACGACATGCCCAATGCGATGCCAATCGCAGAACAAGTGGAAGTCATCATCGCGGCCGAACTGGTGAGTTTTATCCGCGCCACATTACCTGCAGGCAATCGAAAACGCGTACTGGAATCCCTGCCCTATCTGGTAGAAGACAGCCTGATGGCAAGCCCTGAGCAGGTGCATGTAGTGATTGCCGAAATGCTCGCCAGTAATGAGGCCATGCTGGCCACAATAGACAAACGCGTTTTGTCTGCCCTATTAGAAAATCTCAGCGCTGCCGGCATTACGCCCCAGCGACTGCTTCCCGTCACCCTGCTCCCCACCCTGCCTACCTTTGGCTGGGCTATGGTGTACCAGAATGCCGAGTGCTTTCTGCGCACCAGTTATTGCAGCGGCATCCCGCTGGAAATGGAAGATATCGCCACCCCACCGCTAGCCTTGCAACTGGCGATTAACCAGGCCAGGGAAAAGGGCATTACCCCTGATAGCCTGTATATTTATAGTGATAGAAATATAGATTTGAGTAGCTGGCAAGGCAGGCTGGGTGTGCCTTGTGTGGCTAACGCTGCCGTATGGCGCAACAGTGTTGGCCCTGCAGCAATGAATTTCCTGCAAGGTGCATACGCACCACTTGGCATGGGCTGGACACGACTGGCGCAGGCCAAGCCTGCGGCCATGCTACTGGCCGCTATACTTGTCATCCAGCTAAGCGGCATCTGTATTGATTGGGCGGTAAAGTCTCACCAGCAAAGCCAGCTAGATCAGCAGATGACCAGCTTGTTTATGGCCACCTTCCCCGATACTACGGTGGTAGTGGATGCGCCATTACAAATGCATAGAAAATACGCAGAGATACAACATTCTGCTGGCAATACCGATGCCAGCGACTTTCTGCCCCTGCTCACCAGCATCACCACGCAACTGGGCAAACTGCCTGTGGATAGCGTCAAGAGCATGGACTATGAATCCGGCAAACTAGTGATCAGTCTGCACGCTGAGAATACACAGACTGCGCAGGGCCTGCTGGAACATGCCCAGGCCAATGGGCTTAATGCCAGCCTTAACAATCTAAAACCATCAGGCACTGGCGTAGATTTCGAGCTGATTTTCAATGCTAACACCATGAATACGGGTGTCATGTGATGGCGCAGATTCAGCATGCATGGCAAGACAGGTGGCAAGCGCTGTCTTCTCAGGAAAAGCTGATCGCCAGCGGATTATCTGCATTAATCGGACTGGTTTTGGTTTATGCGATGATCTGGTTGCCGGGGCAACATGCGCGGCAGCGCCTCAGCATTTCACTGCAACAAAAGCAGGCGCAACTCGGGCAGATGAAGATACAAGCCGCACAAATCACCGATCTGCAACAGGCAGTGAATCTGGCACAAAGTCACCCTCAAGACCTGAAAGCGGTGGTGAGTGCTTCTGCCAAATTACACAATATTTCCGGCAAGATCGGCGCCATCGAACTGGCTCAAGGCGGTGGTCTGGGCATCAGCATGAATGTCGGCTTTGCTGAATGGGTATCCTGGCTGGATACACTGCAATCCGAGCACCATATACGGGTGGAACGCTGCCATATAGAGCGCGCAGATAACGGTAACGCCAATATAAATGCTACGCTGATAGCCGCCTCCAGTGCCCACTCTAGTGCAGAGTCCAGCGCAATGCCCCAATAATCCACAATAACAAGATGAATAGAAAAATTGCACTGATCGCAGGTTTGCTGGCTTTTATAGTCGCGCTAATCGTGCTGGCACCTGCCAGCGTGCTCAGTAGCTGGATATATCAACGCAGCGAACAACATGTATTGCTGGCGCAGGCTGAAGGCACGATATGGAATGGATCCGCTACTGTAGTGCTGCAAGGCACCAGCCCCGAAGATAT
>DATHWT010000221.1:0-8227 GCA_035460345.1 Methylophilus sp.
GGTCGAGTTTGAATACCTGCGTTCGGAAATGAATACGCAATTTGCCAATATCGCCACGCCAAATGAAGTGGTGGTGGCGATCACCTTTAATATCGAGCTGGGCCCGAATAGCGGCGAGATGCATTTCTGCGTGCCGTATTCCATGGTCGAGCCGATTAAAGATCTACTGACTTCACCATTGCAGGGTGAAAACCTGGGTGGAGACAAGCGTTGGGTCAAAATGATGACACAACAGATCCAGGCAGCGGAAGTTGAAATTGTCGCCAACCTGGCCACACGCAGGATGACGGTCGCAGATTTACTGGAACTGAAAGCAGGCGATGTGATTCCTATTAGTATCAGCGATACCATTGAAGGACAGATTGATAATATTCCGGTGATGGAATGTCGCTACGGAGTATTTAACGGGCAATACGCCCTCAAAGTTGAAAAATTAATTCGCGCTGACGGTAGTCAAGAGCAATTGCAAGGAGAGTCATAATGGCTATGGATCCCGCCACTGGTAACAGTGCTGATGATGAAATGGAAGCGGCAATGGCTGCGATGGGTGTGTCTGATAGCGGCGATGTGCAAACTATCGCTGAAGATGACTGGGGCGCTGCACTGGCTGAACAAACGCAAGCCGAGTCTTCAGCCTCAGCCCTGCAGGAACAAACCAGCAAAACTGCGGTGTTTAACGAGTTTAGTGCCAACAATAAGCTGGAAGGGACACAGAATGATATTGATTTCATCCTGGATATCCCGGTACAACTGACGGTAGAATTGGGCCGCACCAAAATCTCGATCAAAAACCTGCTGCAACTGGCACAAGGCTCGGTCGTTGAGCTGGATGGCATGGCCGGTGAGCCTATGGATGTGCTGGTGAATGGCTGCCTGATTGCACAGGGTGAGGTGGTGGTGGTGAATGACAAGTTTGGTATCCGCCTGACCGATATCATCACGCCAGCCGAGCGTATCCGCAAATTGAACCGTTAATTAGTTGAACCGCTAGTTGAGGAACACATGAAGTATTACAAGTCATTAGCATGCATCACGCTTAACCTGTTCTGGCCAGCATTGGCCTTCTCAGCTGAAGTCGTTAAAGCCGCTCCGGCACCTTCCGCCAGTGATAGCCTGGGCCGCATGGTATTTGGTACGGTGGTCGTTTTACTGGTGATTGCTGTAATCGCCTGGGTGCTAAGACGCGTCTTGCCAGGTCAGGGCTTGTCGCAAACAGGCGTCATCAAGCAAGTCGGTGGCGTACAGCTGGGGCCGCGGGAACGTGTGGTCGTACTTGAAGTGGCGGGTCGCTGGCTGGTGGTTGGTGTCAGTCCGGGGCAAATGACGGCACTCGGGGAAGTGGCGCCATTGACCGCCGACCCTGTCACAGAAAATCTAAGTGATTCTTCACCAACTTCGCCCATTGATCCGCAAGCATCTTTCGCCGTGCGCTTGCAACAAGCCATGCAGCACACGGTCAAATCCTTCAAAAACAAGCCTTGAGTCGCTCACTTCCAACCTTTGAAAAGGGTTAGGCAAGGGTACACTATCTCCATCTTTTGAATCATGCCCGGCAATAGCGGCATGACTAAACTTCAGGTGTGCTGATAAATGCGAGTGATCTCTGTCTTGAAATTCATTTTATTTCCCTTGCTGGCCGGGCTGATCTGGCTATGGCCAGCACATTCCTGGGCGGCAGAAGGCTTATCCATAGGCTCGGTCACGCCAGCGGCGGGCGGCGGCCAGGATTACACCCTCAGCCTGCAGACCCTGATCCTGCTGACATCGCTGACTTTTATTCCGGCTGCGATTTTAATGATGACCGGCTTTACCCGCATCGTCATCGTGTTGTCCTTGCTGCGTCAGGCTTTGGGTACACAGTCTGCGCCGTCTAACCAGGTGCTGATAGGCCTGGCCTTGTTTATTACCTTTTTCGTGATGGGCCCGGTATTTGACAAGATTTATGTCGATGCTTACCAGCCCTTGTCCGAAAGCAAGATCACCATGCAGGAAGCGCTGGACCGAGGTGCATTGCCACTCAAAGGGTTTATGCTGAAGCAGACCCGTGAAAATGATCTGGCCATGTTTGCCAATATGGCGCATACCCAGGCCATCGACACGCCGGAAGAAGTGCCATTACGTATCCTGGTGCCGGCCTTTATGACCAGCGAACTGAAAACCGCTTTCCAGATTGGCTTTGCCATTTATATTCCCTTCCTGATTATTGACATGGTGGTCGCCAGTATCCTGATGGCCATGGGGATGATGATGGTTTCGCCGGCGATCGTGTCCTTGCCTTTCAAGCTGATGCTGTTTGTACTGGTGGATGGCTGGCAACTGATCCTGGGGTCGCTGGCACAGAGTTTTGTCATGTAATGACGCGTTTTGGCGCTTTCATCGATTGAGATTAAAGGAGTATTCATGAGTCCGGAACAAGTATTAACCATAGGTAGTGAAGCCATGCAGACCACCCTGATGGTTGCCGCGCCGATTTTAGGTACTGCACTGGCGATAGGCCTGATTGTCAGTATTTTCCAGGCAGCGACACAGATTAACGAGCAAACGCTGTCATTTATTCCAAAACTGGTGGGTGTGATGGCCATGCTATTGCTGGCCGGCCACTGGATGCTGATGACCTTGGTGGATTACATGCACCATGTGTTCAGCATGATCCCGCAGCTGGTCAATTAAGCAGTTGTTCACTGAATAGCCTTATCCAAATCACGCCATGCTGACCATCCATGCCTCTGACCTGCAACAATGGATAGTGCAGTTACTCTGGCCTCTGACCCGCATCCTTGCCTGTATCGCAGTGGTGCCCTTATTTAGCCATCCTTCCATTCCCAACCGCATGAAGCTGGGCATAGGTTTCGTGATCACACTGGCGATCCTGCCGTCCATCAAAGTCCCCGCGATAGATGTGATGTCCTGGCAAGGCCTGCTTTCATTACTGGCGCAAATGGTCATAGGTATCAGCATGGGCTTTGTCATGCGGCTGATGTTCACGGCCGTAGAAATGGCTGGGTTTATGATGGGCATGAGCATGGGCCTGGGTTTTGCCAGCTTTTATGACCCGCAGACCGAAGGGCAGACCATGGCTGTGGCGCAATTCCTGACCATGCTGACGCTCATGGTATTTATGAGCCTGGATGGCCATTTGATGGTGGTCGCCGTTATGCTGCAGAGTTTTGAAACCATGCCTATTCTGCTGGAGCACTGGCAACTGAATAGCCAGGTGATCGCCGAACTGGGCGGGCATATTTTTTCACAGGGGTTATTGTTGTCTTTACCAGTGGTGGCGAGTCTGCTGATCACCAACATGGCACTGGGGATACTCACGAAAGCCGCACCACAGTTTAATATCTTTGGTATCGGTTTCCCTATCACTATTTCCGTTGGCCTGGTGATGACATTGCTCACTTTGCCTTCATTAGTCAGTCCGGTGAACCGCTGGCTGATAGACGCACAGCAACTGATGCTGCAAGTCATACGTTGACGAATTTCATGCAATGATAAACAATAAAAAAGCTGACTTGAAGTCAGCTTTTTTATTGTGATGTTGCTTGCTTAAAGCAGCGAGGACTTTAAATATACTGGAACAAAGACAGCTGCGAGGTCTGCACATACGATTTTTGTGCGGCTTCCAGAATGGTACTTCTCTTGGATAAGTCTGAGAGCGCTTCGGTGTAGTCCAGGTCTTGCAGTTTTGAGATGGAAGACGTGTATTGCAGATCCATATCGCTGCCTGTCACATCGAGCGTGTCGATTTCATTCAGTTTGCTGCCCAAATCGGCACGTACATTGAGTATCTGATCCAGCACGCCCTGTACTTTGGTGATGGTGCTAGCCAGGCCATCGCTGTAAGTTTTTTGCGTGGTTGCATCGGTAATAGGGGTTTTTAGCAAGCCTATCATGTCTTTTAAGCTGGAAAACAGGTCATTGCCATTGGCCTGGAATAATTCAGTGCCGCTGTAAGTGACTGGCATCTGGCGCTGAACATCCACTTGCAAGGCGCGTTTTGAGGTATCTCCCTGAAAGTCCATATTACCTGTTACGGTATTCAGCACGAATGGTACGGTATCGGTCTTGTAACCGGAGTACATATAGTTACCTTGGGCATCCTTGGTATTCGCCAGGCCGATCAGGCTATCCAGGCGGCCTTGCAATTCACTGGCAATGTTGGCACGTTGCTCGTTGCTGTAAGCACCATTACCGGCGGCCACCAGAGAAGACTGCGCGTCCAGAATCACATTGGTGATACTGGTCATATTGGTTTCATAGGTTTCCAGCGCTGTTTTAGCCACATTGCGGGTGGCGGCATAAGTGTTATTCAGGTTCTGCGAGTTCGTCAATTCCAGGATACGCGCCGAGGCGACCGGGTCATCTGCCGGGCTACGCACTTTCTTGCCGGAAGAAATCTGCTCGTTGAGTTTACTCAGGTCATTCTGTAAATCCATCAGGCGATTGGTACCGCTCTGGTAAATGGTATTGGTGCTGATTCTCATGATTCACTATCCTTCAGAATATTACTGGCCAAGCTGCAACAGAACATCAAATAACTGGCTGGCGATTTGCATCATTTTGCCAGCGGCCTGGTAGGCTTGCTGATAACGCAATAAGTTGGCGGCTTCTTCATCAATATTGACGCCGGATTCAGACTGCATCGCGCTGGTGGCGCCTTCCAGTGCCGAAGCATCAGCCTTGCTGGTGACCATCATCTCGTTGGTTTTCGTGCCGACGGCGCTCACCATCAAGGCAAAGGCCTGGGCATAGGAGCGGTTGGCATTGCTGCCCAGCAAACGCACGCTGGCGGCATCCTGTAGTTGTGCCAGGCGCAAACCGTTGGCATTGTCACCGGCACCTTTAAAGGCGATCACGTTGCCATTGGCATCGACACGTTCTGCCAGTGCCAGTTTTTCAACATCATCAAACGCCAGTGTGATTTTGCTTGCCGCACCCTGGGTAGGGCGGATCATGTATTCGTCACCTTCAACCGGCGACGAAGTATTCACATTAAATTCAATACCATCGACAGTGACAGGTAAAGTGGCTGCACTGGTGACGGTTTTATCGCTATTGCGGATAATGTTGTACTGGCCACCGGTATATTTCAGCGTGTAGTCACTGCTGGTCAGCTGCTGGGATTGTCCAGGCACAAACGTGGCGCTTGCCATCTTGGATTTGTCGACGTTATTGCTGCTGCTGGTGGTCTGTGGCTGCGGTATGTTAAACATTGCCACACCGGCAGTGCCGTTCAGGTCGTAACCCTTTTCCTGCATTTCATTGAACTGTGTCGCCAGCGTAATTGCCAGCTGGCCAATCTGGTTTTGTACCGTATCCAGCGTTTCATTCCTGAAGGTCAGAATACCGCCCAATGAACCGCCTGCCAAAGTGGCGCTGTCGATAATTTTCGGGTTGCTTTTATCGCCATAAGCGATCTCAAGCCGGTTTGGCGATGTGTAACTGGCTTGTGCATAAAGCGGATAGGTATCATCACCCACCACCAAAGGCATGCCATTACCTATGAATACATCATAGTTTCCATTGCTTTGCTTGACCACTGTCGTTTTGACCTGCTCACTCAGCTTCGACATCAACAGGTCGCGTTGATCCATCAGGTCATTCGGCGGGTTGCCGGTGGTACTCATCGCCTTGTCTATGACCAGGTTCAGTTGCGAAATCTGGGTGGCATAGCTGTTAATGGTATTCACACTGGCAGACACCTGGGTATTCAGGCTCTGGCGGATATCATCCAGGCGGCTGTTGACGGCTGAAAAGCGATTCAGCATGGAATTTGCCGAGGAGAGTACCGTTTGCCGGGTGGCTACATCGGTCGGGTTAGCCGCTGCCGCGCTGACCGCACTGAAAAACTTGGTCATCACCGGGCTTAAACCTGCATTCGAGTCTGAAAGCAAGCTGTTGATTTCATTGATACTGTTGTAATAGGCGCTGCTGGCGCTACTGGTAGAGGTGGTATTCAGTAATTGTTTGGCCAGCGTGTCGTTGTATACGCGGTTAATGCCGGTAATATCCGTGCCCTGGCCTACAAAGCCATAGCCAAAGTTCTGCGCCTGTGACGCCGCCTGTACGATCACCTGCCTGGTGTAGCCGGGGGTGGATGCGTTAGCAATGTTGTGGCCGGTGGTGGCAATCCCGATCTGGGCTGCGTTTAAAGCACTTTTGCCGATGTTTAATATGTTGGACATACCTGAAAGCCCTCATGTGTCTTGGTCCTGCAGAACGTTGACACGAATGTAAAGTTACAATTAGTTAGCCTAACGGCAGTTTTTCAAAATTCTTTAATACTAACTTTGCAGATTCTTGATGACCTGCGTCAGTTTTTTGCCGTATTGCGGGTCAGTTGCGTACCCTGCACGTTGCAGTGCGTGGGCATAGGCACTGGCATCGTGAGTGTTGTTCATGGCTTGTTCGTAGCGCGGATTTTGTGAAATCAGTTTTGCATAATCTTTGAAGGCATCGCTGTAACTGTCATAGGCGCGGAATTTTTCTACGCGGGTTTCCTTGACGCCATTGATGTATTCGGTAGTGACACTGCTCGCCACTTTACCTTTCCAGCTGGCATCGGCTTTGATGCCGAACAGGTTATGGCTATTCACGCCATTGGTGGTCTTGATTTCATGTTTACCCCAACCGCTTTCCAGTGCTGCCTGGCCTATCATGAATTTGGCCGGAATACCAGAATCGCTGCTGGCGGCTTGTGCATGCGGCAGCATACGCTGGATAAATTGCTGGGTTTTGCTGGCGACTTCACGCATGGCATTGGCCAAAGGCGCCTGCGGCACAGTGAAGTTTTTCACGTTCTCCTGTGCTTCTTCCAATAATGGTGGCAATTCCGGAATGCCGCGCGCCCAGCCATTATCGTCGTCTGCTTTGCTAGTCTCAGGGGTAGTGGCTTCCCATTGCTGGTACGCTTCGCGGATTTTCTGAGCGGCCTGCATTAATACTGCCTTGCCTGAAGAAGGATTACTCGATGACAAACCATTCACCAGGTTGTTTTTAGTGTCATGTAATTGGGTTTTAGCTTTATCAGTCTCTTCAGCGGGCTTGGGGCTGATTTTGCTCAATTGCCTGACCAGTACTTCGGTCAGGCCCATACCTTTCTGGCTGAGTTGTGTGGTGAGCTGCTGGTCCAGCATGCCCATGAACATTTTGCTTTGTTCGTTATCGGTGATGCCATCTTGAGGCACGGTGTCGCGCATGCTTTTCAGCATCATGTTCATCAGCACGCCTTCAAACTGGCGGGCGACCGCACGTATGGCTTCTGGCGAATCGCTTTTGGCGTTCTTGAGGCCGTTTAGCGCGCTGCCATCGATGGCCAGGCTGTTAGGATCGACACGTGGTTGCATGGCAATCTCGCTTAGATAACCTCTAACTCGGCGTTCAGCGCACCTGCAGCTTTCATCGCCTGCAGAATGGCCAGTAAGTCTTGTGGCGTGGTGCCAATCGAGTTCAGCGCTTTCACAACATCTGCCAGGTTGGCACCATTGTTCAATTTGAGTACTTTGCCAGGTTCCTTGTTGATATTGATCTCGGAGATGGCAGTGGATACTGTCTGGCCATTCGAGAATGGGCCAGGCTGGCTGATCACTGGTGAAGTATTGACGACAACAGACAGGTTACCGTGGGAAACTGCGCAGCTATCCAGCGTCACTGCTTTGTTCATCACCACCGAGCCGGTACGTGCATTCATGATGATCTTGGCCGGTGTTGCCGCCAGTGCCACGTTGATGGTTTCCAGGTTAGCCAGGAAAGAGACACGGCTCATGGTTTCCGGTGGGCGCACCTGGATCACGCGGCCGCTTTCAGCCTGCGCAGTCATCGGGCCAAATTTCTTGTTGATGGCTTCCACTACATTATTGGCAGTGGAGAAATCACTTTCTTTCAGTTCGAGTTTTACCAGGTCCTGATTCAGTAAGGTATTAGGCAGGGCACGTTCAACCGTCGCACCATCTGAAATACGGCCTACGCTCAGGTGATTGATCTGTGCCGAGCTGCCATTGGCTGCAGCACCCACGCCGCCAACCACCAGGTTGCCCTGGCCCATGGCGTAAATCTGTCCATCTGCACCTTTAAGTGGTGTCATCAGCAAGGTACCACCGCGCAAGCTTTTGGCATTACCCATTGAAGACACTGTGACATCCAGGGTTTGACCAGGTTGCGCGAAGGCGGGCAGGGAGCTGGTCACCATCACGGCAGCCACGTTTTTCAATTGCAGGTTGGTACCAGG
>DATHWT010000222.1:0-3502 GCA_035460345.1 Methylophilus sp.
TCTTTCGGTGCGCTCATGTTAACGCGTGTGATTGACGGGACTTATCGCTGGGGAAAACCTGCACTGGCAACATTACCTGCCTGGATATATCCTGCATATACCGTAGGCCATAGTTTCGTGATTGCTTTTGCTGTGATCGGCCTGGTCGCCATCTGGCGTAAGGATATTGCGTTTGCCATGCTGGGCTGGCCGTTTCATATCACGCTGGATTTCCCATTCCACAGCCTCGAGTATTTCCCCACGCCCATGTTCTGGCCAATCTCGGATTACAAGATTGACGGCATTCCCTGGTCACACTGGTATATCTGGTTCCCGAATGTGGCTGGCATTATATTGTTGCTGGCTTACCGGCAACGGCAAAAGAGAAAGCGTCTCAAAGGGCTTTAACCATTCAGCCAGCATATGCTTAATCAGGCATTTGTTTTTAATTCGATCTGCTGCTGGTCAAATACCTTTTTAATACGCTTGAAATATTCCCGTTTGATTGCCGCTTTCTCCTGCGGCAGCACTTCAAAGCGGCAACGGAGGACTACTGCGGAATCGGTCAATTTGTCCAGGTCGCTTACTTCAGCCGGCGCAAGAATTTTGTTTTTAAAGGCGGCATCCTGAAACAGGTTGCCGGCCACTTCCTGCATGATCTGGATGACTTCCGGAATATTTTCTTCATAAGCCAAGGTGACCTCAACCACCGCATAAGAAAAATCGCGTGACCGGTTAGTGACGGTGAGAATCTGCCCGTTTGGCACATAGTGTACATTGCCCTCGTCGTCACGCATTTTGATATAACGCAGCGTGATTTCTTCGACCAGGCCAGATTTCCCAGCTACTTCAATCACGTCATCTTTGCGGATCTGGTTTTCCAGCAGCAAAAAAAAGCCGGTGAAATAATCTTTCACCAGGCTTTGCGCACCAAAGCCAACTGCCAGACCAACCACGCCAGCCGCTGCAAGCACCGGGGCAATCGAAATCCCCAATTCATGCAGCACTTCTACAATAGTGATGGCAATAATGACGGTGGTGATAATGTAGCGCAACACCATGGTCACCGTATTGATGCGCTTAACCTCTTCAATATTATTGACCGATTTGTTGCCCAAGCTGTCACGTAAGGCATTCAGCGCACGTTTACTAAACCGGTTAAGCAAGTACGCAATCACAACAATCACGAAAATACGCAGTAGCGTTTTTGTCAGTATGATGGCTTCTGCGGGATCAGCTATGCCAAAGTGTGTAAACCATTCTGTCATCTCGGGTGCTTTCTCTAAGTTTAAGCCTCAATGTTTAAGCGGGTAGCCAGTAAGCGGTCAGTTTAGGTAAAACGATGGCATCCTCTTCTATCTGCACTGTCTGGCCGCTACATAAATCAATTAAAGTACCGTCTGTTTTGAGGCCTTTTTGTTTAAACAGGTGCAGCTCAACGCGCTGTGGATGCACATCAAAGTTGGCAACCACCACTACTTTTGGATTCATGCCGGTTTGCACATAACGATTGAAGGCGAATAAGTGTGGATTAACCATATCAATCAACTCACGGTTATTTAAATCCGCAAAGGCTGAAATCTCCTTGCGCACAGCAATCATCTGCTTCATCTGACTGAAAATACGCTGTTCAACTGACCCTGGTTCATTTCTACGCGCCATGACCTCCCAGTCAATTGTCGGTCTATGTACCCAGCGGTTATCATCCATTTTGGAGGAGTCTTGCAAATAACCATCGTTATTCAATGTGCCCACTGCGTCGCCGTAATACAGCAACGGGATGCCGCCAAACGACATAATCAGATTATGTAACAGGACAATGGTGAGAATGGCATTGTCGATTGCAGGTTGATCGTTATTGGCTAGTGCAGTTTCAAGCCCGGCCAGTGATGCCAGCGCCCCTGAAATTCGGGCGTCGCCAGTTTTTCTGTTCACACCAAAAGCAAATCCGCGGGCATTAGAGTCAGGGTATTGCCCGGTGTAGTAATCGACCAGGAATCGGCGATGAGATACTGGCTCAAAGCCGGAAGCGATAATGGCTTGGTCGCTGAAGCCCAAGCCGATGTCGTCATGACAACGTACATAATTCAGCCAGGTCGCTCCGTCCAGTTTTTCCGGCAAGTCTTTCACGCCGTTAGTCAGTAACACGGTATTTTTAGTGGCAACCGCATCCCATAACAACGCCATAAAGGTTGCGTTGTAGGCAATTTCACATTCCTTGGCATTGACCGCATCCTCACCAAAGTATTTGATGATTTCAAGTGGCGCAACAATCGCTTCTGCAATAAAAATCACGCCTGGTGCCGTAACTTGGCAACAGTCTTTCAGTAATTGCAAAATCAAGTGAGCTTCACGCTCATTCTGGCTGGTGCTGCCTATTTTTTTCCAAAGAAAGGCGACGGCGTCCAACCGCAAGATATCCACCCCTTTATTGGCCCAATACAGGATGATATCCACCATTTCAACCAATACGGCCGGGTTGGTGTAATTCAGGTCCCACTGGTATTCGTTGAATACCGTCATCACCCATTTCTCTGTTTCCGGATTATAGGTAAAGCTGCCGGGCGCATGCTCGGGGAATACTTCCGGCATCGATGCTTCAAACATATCCGGCACTGTGCGGTCAGGATACATATAGTAATAATCCTGGTAATGCTGATCACCTTTTTTCGCTTGCATGGCCCAGGCATGTTCGTCTGAGGTGTGATTGGCAACGACATCCAGCGTCAACAACATTTCGCATTGCTGCATGGCAGCGATTAATTGCTCCAGGTCCTCCATCGAGCCATAGCGTGGATCAATTTTCCTGAAATCACGCACGGCATAGCCACCATCATTGGCCTGCTCGGGACAGTCACAAATTGGCAGGATATGCACCAGGTTGACACCCAGCTCTTGCAGATAAGCCAATTTATTCTTCATGTTTGCCAGGTTGCCGGCAAATCCTTCGCAATATAGCGCCATGCCTATCATTTTTTGTTGCATGAACCAGTCGTGGTTTTTTTCGCGTTCCAGATCTTTTAACTTGAGATGTGGCGCACGCTGCGCATATTGCCTGGAGAGCACAGAAACCAGATTCGCAAGTTGCGGTTTGAAATCTTCGCGTTGACCATATAAATGCTGGAATAGCGAGTAAATGGCATAAAAATTAGCGCCTAATCGGGTGTAGAAATGCTGCCAGTCTTCACCTTGGGGTTGTTTATGTTTTGTCAGGATATCATTCAATAAAGAATGCGAGATTTGTTCGTACATGATTAAAACTCCCTAAATCACTTTTTCATCTACAGCATCGTTAATTTTTTTCTTTGCAGCACGGGCGGGCGGTACCTCCTCATTTGCTTTAGCCGCATTGGCAGGTGCGCCAAATTTATAGTGTTGCATGCCTTCTAAAATGCCATGCGCATAACTCGCTTCGGCAAAATAAATTCGGTTCACGCCTTTGAGGTGGTTGAGCTCCTCACTATGGTTACCTACCACCACCGCCATGGTGTCTCCCATCAACATTTCGATGTCGTTGCCTGAA
>DATHWT010000223.1:0-19002 GCA_035460345.1 Methylophilus sp.
CCGCATGCACGACCTGTATCCTGGCAATAAATATCAGGGCCAGATTGTGATGCACCCGGATAACACCAACGTGCTCGATAGCGGGGTTGACCCGATTGAAGTGCGCATGCGCATCAGCATGGTGTTCCAGAAACCTAACCCGTTCCCGAAATCCATTTATGAGAACGTGGCTTACGGCCTGCGCGTGCGTGGTGAAAACAATAAGCGCATCATGGATGACAAAGTGGAAGAAGCCCTCAAAGGCGCTGCGCTTTGGAACGAAGTGAAAGATCGTTTGCATGACCTGGCATTCAACCTGTCTGGCGGTCAGCAACAACGTTTGTGTATTGCCCGTGCGCTGGCGACCGACCCGGAAATCATGCTGTTCGATGAACCGACCTCGGCGCTGGACCCGATCGCGACGGCTAACATTGAAGAGTTGATGGTAGAGCTGCGTAGCAAGCTGACTATCCTGGTGGTGACACATAACATGCAACAGGCCGCTCGCGTGTCTGATTACACTGCCTATATGTATCTGGGTGAGTTGATTGAATATGATGATACCGACAGGATTTTCACTAACCCTGGCCGTAAGGAAACTGAAGATTACATTACGGGTAAATTTGGTTAACTCCACTTTTCCAATAAAAAACGCCGCAATTTGCGGCGTTTTTTATTGGAAACTTACAACATGTTCAAGCATTTAACCTTCGATAACTTCCTCAGATGAAACTGATCCGTTATTTAGGAAGGTAAGGGATGGCACCTGCAACATCAGTATCATCTATCAACTGAAAACGGCTTTCAGTACCTTCTTGCCTGGCTTTGGAGAATGGCGCATATTCTGGGTCATTGGCAAATGCTAATGCTGCTTCTTTGTTCGGAAACTGGATCAAAGCAATCAATGTGTTTTCCAAAGGCTTACCCTCAAGCACATCAATATTGCCACTACGACTTAAATATTTTCCACCATGCTTTTCAGCAATAAGGTGAACATGCTTTGCATATTCAGGAACCCATTCATCATTTTTAAGTAGTACATCTGCAATTAGAAATGCTGCCATTTTTTACTCCTTCTATGGGAAAACGCTTAACTTTTTTGGATAGGGACATTAGTGGATTTTTGACGAATACTGAAAGTGGCCTTGAAAATTTTCAATTTCCGCTGCCGGCGTGTCTACTTCCAGCCGGATCAGAACCAGCGAGCAAAACGTGTCTGGTGTAAACATGTTAATTTCACCTGAGTTTGTTTTGCATGCAGTTTTTACAATACAAGTCTACCCACATCTTGGCTTGCGGCAAGCGTGACGTCAAGGCCGCCGGCAAAAATTCCCAGGGAAGAGATGCGTAGGTAGCGCGACATCCGCCGTCTACCAACGGATTATGCAGCGATAGAGGCTGTGAGCGGAAGGTTGTTCAGCAGCAAACGGTCGTAGCACTCAATCAATTTTTTCGCCTGCGCTTCGCTAGACCATACCTGCTCCACATAACGTTTGCCTTGTTTGCCGATACGCTCACGAAGTTGATGATCAATCAGCAATGTTTGTACTTGCTCGGCAAAGTGCAATTCATCATCTTGGGCAATCAATGCGCCCTGCTCATGACGCAAGATAGATGCGGTGCCCAGTTCGGCAATGGCAACCACCGGTGTTTCTTGTGCCATGGCTTCCAGCAATACCAGGCCTTGTGTTTCACTCTTGGAGGCAAACACAAAGATATCCGCAGCACGGTAAGCAGCATTCAGGCCGACAGCACGATCCAGGTAACCCAGGAACATCACATTCTGTTGCAGGCCGTTATCCTTTGCCATTTTCTTCAACATCGCTTCAGCCGGGCCTTCACCCGTGATCACCAGTAAAACCTCGGGATGATCCTGGATGACCAGTGACAACATTTCCAGCAAGAACTGGATATTCTTTTCATGCGCAACCCGGCCAACAAACATCAGCAAAGGTCGTTGTACAGGGATGCCATATTTCTCCCTGAAGGCTGCGCCATCGCCTTGCACAAAACGTGAGGCATCCAGGCCGGTAGGAATCACGGTAATTGGTGTAGTCACTCCGTATTGTTGCAACACATCACGCATTTGCGCTGAAGGTGACACCACGGTATCCACCTGCTGGCATTGCTTGCGCGATACCCATTGTGCAATATTCACCGCAAATTTGCGTGGCACCCACGGCAGGTAATGGTGCATGTAATCTTCAAAGAAGGTGTGGTAGGTTTCCAGCACCGGCACTTGCAGTTTCTTGGCGATTTTCAGCCCGGCATAGTGGGCGATAAATGGGGTATGGATATGCACCATGTCGTAATCACCTGGATGCAGGCTTTCAATATAGGCCACCAAGGCCGACCATTTCATTAAATAATCTTCAGGATCAAACACAATCTTGCGCGCATCTATGCGTGTAATCCAGGCTTCATCACCCATCTGCGATTGATCAAGGGATTGCGCATATTGCGGTGCGATCAGGTGCACGCTATGGCCATCTGCACGCAGGCTTTCTGCAAATGTGCGGATGCTGGTTGAAACGCCATTCACGCGTGGGAAATACACATCTGAAATCATCAATATTTTCATGCAAAGTTCCGTTTAAGCGGTTCCATGTAAACAATTCTCACATACTTTAACAAGGGTTCGTGATGCTTTTATGACTAAAAGCCTTTCATATCAACGTCATACAACCGTCATTGATCTGTCATCTCTGGAGCGCAGAGTGCGCACATGCAAAAGCGACTCATGCAATGTTCATTGATCCTGCTGTTACTGATTGCCATGCCTGGCGAAGCACATGCGTGGGGCTTGTACTCACATGTGGCGTATACCCATAGCTGGCTGCAAACCTTGCCGCTGTTGCCTCTGCCCTGGCTGGGGGTGATGCGTCGCTACCCTACCCTTGTGCTCGCCGGAGCCTGTCTGCCAGACCTGGCGGTGGTGTCGCGTACCTTCAATCACAGTCACGGCTGGGGCATAGGCCAGCAATTGCTGCATACCCGTAATGACAGGCAACTGGCGCTGGGGATTGGTTATAACGTGCACTTACTCACCGATGTGGTCGCCCACCAGCACTTCGTGCCCACCTTTGAAGCCAAGTGGCAGCATGATAGTGTGCTCACGCACGCGGCAGCCGAATGGGCGATGGATGCTTACCTGCAAACCACAGACATTCCCACGCCTTCCAAACTGTTGCGCATACACCGCAAAACCATTGTGGAAACGTTAACGCAAGCCATGCAATGTGATTCTGGCATCGTGGAAAAAGCTGTTTCCAGGTTAGCCACGGCCGACCAGGCATTGCGTCTTTCGCGTATTCCACAATATTTGTTGCGCCGTTACGGCAGGCTGGATAACGAGTTTGAACACAAACTAGCCTATTACCGCGACCAGGTAAGCCTGGCATTGCAAGACCTGCCACAGTTACTCAACGGGTCGTTTCCCTCATTGCATGCCGAGCATGTCAATTTAGGCATGGAACAACTGGATGACTGGCGCCAAAAATGCCTGCAAGATGCCAGACTACGCCCTACCCGTGCTATCCAAGCGTTTGAGCATTACCAGCACCAGTGGTTTAACCAACCCGACTGCTAGAGCAAAAATCAGGCTGCAGCTGTTGCCTTAACAGCTAGCGATTATGCTTTAAATAACAGGCTGACTTGAATCTATTGGCGCTGGCTCCATCTAAAGAGTACCCATCCTCCACCCAACAAAAACAATACATGCCACCTCTACGCTTCCTGCTCACATTCACCGCCATGGTCAGTGTTTTGCATTACTACATCGGTTCGCGCCTTCTGAACTCCGTTGCCTGGGCTGATTGGGTGCTATGGGCCGGTTGGACATTCCTGGTCATTTCCACTCTGCTGCAGCCAGTCGCTTTCCTGGCACGCGGGCTGCGTAACCATGCCTTACGTGATACCACCAGCTGGGTCGCAATGACATTGATGGGTGTGTTTTCTTCGTTGCTGGTACTGACACTAATACGAGATATTTTCTTGCTGGTGGTCGCTGGCATGGATGCTTCCCACTTTTTTCAGGCGAACTTTTTAACGCTGGAGAAGAACACTGCTTTATTGGCAATCACAGGCGCACTGGCAATTAGCGCGATCGGCTTTTTCAATGCCCGTCGATTAGCCAGGGTGATTAAAATCAAAGTGCCTTTACGCAATTTGCCTGCCACGCTGAATGGCTTCCGTATTGTGCAGATCAGCGATATCCACGTCGGGCCTACCATTAAAAAAGGCTATTTATCGCGCATCGTTAACCGCGTCAACACCCTGGACGCCGACCTGATTGCCATTACCGGCGACCTGGTGGATGGTCGCGTCAGTGAACTCTCAACACATACCCAACCGCTGGCGGAATTGAATGCGCGCCACGGCAGTTTTTTTGTTACCGGGAATCATGAATATTACTCTGGCGCACTGGACTGGATTCAGGAAATAAAGCGCTTAGGGATACGGGTATTGCTCAATGAGCACGTGCAGCTGACGCATGATGGCGCAACGCTGGTATTAGCAGGTGTGACAGACATCACCGCAGGCGGGTTCTATGCGCATCACCAGAGTGACCCGCATGCGGCGATTGCCGGAGCGCCTCAGCATGCGCCAAAAATCCTGCTCGCGCACCAGCCCCTGAGTGCCAAAGCGGCCGAGTCAGCGGGCTTTGATTTGCAGTTATCCGGTCATACGCATGGCGGGCAATTCTGGCCATGGAAATACCTGGTGCCGTTGCAACAGCCTTATGTGGCTGGCCTGCATCGTTTAAAAGACTTGTGGGTGTATGTGAACAGGGGCACCGGCTACTGGGGGCCGCCAAACCGCTTTGGCTCCCCTTCAGAAATCACCTGCCTGACGCTGGTACCGGCAAATGATTAGCGTATGGCTAGCATCAAGCCTCAACGCGTCTGCGATAAAGCACGTCAGGTAAATAGCTGGCTAAAACCAGCAATATTGCCAGCACTAAATACACCACGCGCAGCGGATAGTCGGTGACAAAACTGGCAGTGGCTTTTTTCGCCGCAATGGACTGGTAAAAAGCCTCCTGATCCTGTCCTTTAAGGTAACTGCCTTTAAATTCGGCAGACAATTCCTTCAGGTACTCTTCTTCCAGTTGTGACAGCATGCGGTCATATTCGGCATAAGCTACCGGCGGGTCCGGTTCATCACTACTCGGATCGGCATAAGTGACACCTACAGCCCCCGCATTATTATTCTCACTGACTGGCCAGTAGCCCACCGCTTTATTCGCCGTGTTATAGCGCGTAATCGCTACTTTTTCCGGGCCACCGACGCCGACAAACGTGAAGAATTCGCCTATCTGCACTCCGCTTAAATCCTGCTTGATGGTCACGTTCACGCGTGGTGCTTCATCGCCATCGGTAAAAAACAGCATTTGCGCCGGCTGGTTCAGGGCATCATAAATATGCGTTGCGGCGTATACGGAAAAACTCAGGCGGCTGTTGCCTTTCCAGGCCATGCGCCATTCCAGGTGATCAATGCCGTCGCTGATTACATCCAGGTTCTTGCAGACTTCCAGCGGTGTTTGCAACATGGCCACGTTATCAGAGGCAAAAATGCCTAAACTGAAATACGTACCACACGGCGCCTTATGTACGATTTGCTTCATCAAATGTTGGGCGTAAGCAATGCGGCTGATTTTTTTCTGGTTCAGCATTTCATCTTCCGCATTCATACTCTGCGACACATCGGTGATCAGCAAATAATGCTGCACCTGCTGCCTGAGCTGTATGCTGGGTTTCACCAACGCCAACAGCAGAAAAATCAACGCGAGTACATAAAGCACCGGTTCATAATACTGTTTCAGCCATACAATGACTTTCATTATGGCAATCCAATCGGCAGATTACTGAGTTCCATATGCGACTGGTCTTTGGCACCGGCCTGCATGCCGCGCGCCATGACCGAATGCAATAAACTCAAATTGAACTTGGCCGCTTTATCTGCGGGCTGCAGGCGCAACGATTGCTCATAAGCGATTTTCGCCTGGGTAAATGCATAGCGCGCTTCGTCCTGGAACGAGCCATCTTCATTGACGGTACGCACTAATCCGGATAAAAACAGGTTATTACCGATATTGAAATGAATATGCGGCAATTCGGATTCTGGTGGCGAGACTTCCAGCAGCTGCGCATAGGTTTGCACCGCATGTTTGTAATCGTTGTGTTTACCTTGGTCATAGGCCGCAGTAAACCGCTGCAAGTAGGGATACTCTTTCTCTTTAATCAAAGCACCGCTCTGGATTTTCTGATTCAGTGCCTGCAGCGACTGCAACTGCCAGCCGAAATAAATCGCACCGATGATTCCCGCCACCGTGATGCTACCCCACAGCCAATTGGCTTTTTTCGCATGTGTTGCCATTTAGTACATCCTTATATGTTTAACCAGCACCAGCCCCAGGCCCAGCACCAGGGCCAGCACAATTAGGTCCTTAGCATAGTCGTGTCCGGGAATAATGATCGCGTATTGAATGACATTTTTTTCCTTGGCGTCGATCTCTCGCAAGGCTGATTCAAGCGAGGTGGCGTTATCCGCCTCAAATGCCTTGTATTTGACTTTCAGTGAACGGAAGAAACGGTCCAGCGCAATCGCTTCCGGTACACGCTCTTCTTCATACACGTTGTCACTGAAAATGCTGATGTCATCCGGTTCGCGCAGCACAATCCAGTACAAATTGAGTTTTTTACCGGTCAGCTGTTTCTGGATCTGGTATTTGACGCGCGGGCTTAATTTACCGGCACCGTCCGACAGCAGTACGATGGCGCGTGAGCCAGTGCTGGCGATATTCTCAAACAATGTCACGGCATTGGTGATCCCGGCACCGATATTGGTCTGGTTCAATGCCGGGCCAGTAGCTGCCTGAATCGCCGAGTGGATACCATCACGGTTGGTGGTGATTTTCATGCCATACAGTGCAGAGTTGGTGAAACCGACCACGCCCATCATGTCATCCGGCCTGGAGTCAATAAACGCAGTAATCAGGCGCCTGGCAGCGGCGGATTTAATTTCTGCCGCATGCCCGCCGGTACTTTGCCCGGCAAACGGATGATCCATACTGACACTACGGTCAATCACAAATACACTTTGTGCGCCTTTGCCAACCTTCTGCTCCTGATGGCTATCGCCCTGTGGACTGGCAAGCGCCAGTACCAGGCAAAGTAACATGAGTGACGTGGCAGCTTTGACAAGGCGATTAGCAGTATCCGAGAATGGGTCGGCAGGCACCATCTGTAACCAGGAATAAGTTTGCGCATGCCGGCTTTTCAGCAAAAAAGGCACAGCCGCCACCGGCAACAACAGTAAAAACCAGGGGTGTAACCAATGCATCAGACGCCCCGTTCGCAATCGCGCAACTGGCGCGTGAATGTTTTACATTGCTGTAGATAACCAGCAGCATCGGCAGTTTGCCCGCTATACAACACAGCATTGGCTTGGGCAAAAAAAGCGTACAGTTCTTGCTCCAGCGTTTTAAAGCCTGGCTGCTGCGCAATAAACTGTGGCACATGTGTACCCAGCATTTGCTGACCAAAGCGCTGGTTCAATGCATATTGCACAATCAGGGCCGCCTGCTTCTGGCCTTCGGCATTAGCAGGCAGTTTTTTCAGTTTGCGATACGCGCGGGCAAAATGGCCATTGATCATGGGCAACAATGTCCAGTCTGCATGGCGGTAAAGTAATACCAGGCCACCGACAATGGCTAACAACAGGCTCAGTGCCAATCCTCGCTGTGGGGTTTGGGTATCCAGTAGCGCAGGGGGATATTGCGCAATCACGCTTTGCCTGGCTTTCTGTAGCTGGTCCGGCAACTGCGCCATCAGCCAGAATCGCCAGGCAGGTAATGCGGCCGTGGCACCACTGCTAAAGCTTAATTGCTCGGCTGGCAATTGCAGCTGCACCGGCTTGCCACTATTCGCAAATACCTGGTAATCAAAGACCACCGTATAGATTTTCTGGTCTCCCTGCTGCTGGCTATCAATGTGTAATTGCCTGAGCTCAACCCCGTTACGTTGCAATCCTTTCAGCGGGAGATTGCTGTCATTGATCTGCTCACTGGCTGCCACGGAGAGCTTGACCGTTCGTTGTAACACATCGCCGATCTGTATCCCGGCATAAGAAGCCGGATTTTGCACGCTGAGTACTTGTACTTTAGCAGTTTGCATTTCGGCAAAGGCAAGGCTGGGGCATACAGCAGCAATCAACCACCATAAAAAAATCTGTTTCATCAGCACACTCTAATGGATAAGTTGTTCAAAATAATCCGACAGCAAGGCCGAATCGAAGCGTCCGTCGACATACAGTGGCCGGATATCAAAGCGCGCAAACAGCTGGTCCAACGCTTGTTTACGTTGCTCAAACATCTCGACAAACTGCGCACGTATGGCCTGACGGAAGAAAATAGTTTTTTGCTCACCAGTCTCAGGATCTTGTAGATTGCCAAAACCGAAACGCGGCAAGCGCTGGTATTCCAGCAGATCCCACAAGACGATGGGGATGATCTGGTGATTGGCCATCAGGTTAAGGCCGTGTTCAATCAGTGACAATGGCAAATGGAAATCCGAAATCCAGAACACCAGGCCTTTTTGCTGGCCCAACAACCCGGCAGCTTCGACGACACCACTGCCATCAAGGCGTGCACTGCGAAAATCACCGAGTTCGGCAATCGTAGCGAACGACTGGTGGGCATTGTGACTCGCAGACAGGCTCAAATGCGGAATCACGTGCTGGTCGTAACTGACCATGCCAAACAGGTCACTGTTCTCATGCGCGGAGCAGGCAATCGATGCCGCCACGGCTTTCACTGTATCCAGCTTGCGCACTTGGCCCTGAAACTGCATGGAGCTGGACAAATCACACACGGCATACAACGGCGAAGAGGCCTCCTGCTTGAAAACGCGCACCTGTATCTGCTCGTAAGGGTCACGTATCGTTTGCCGTAAATCCACGCGCCTGGCATCCGGGTAATCAACAAGCGAGACATGCTTGCTGAATTCATCGCCGGGACCACGCTGTATGCCCAGGTGCTCACCCGTGTGCACACTGGCTGAACGCCAGGGCAGCTGGTAGAAAAAAGGCTGGGCGTAGTCCGGAATCATGCTGCTTTAGCCCGGGAAGGCACACTCACTGAAGCCAGAATCTGGTTGGTCAGTTCGCGCGACAGCTCAGTGCGGCGGCTCTCGAACATAGGGTTCAATACCAGCCGGTGTGCGATGATTTCATGGAACACTGCATGAATATCTTCCGGAAACAGGCTGTCACGATTCATCAGCCAGGCATGCACACGGGCTGCTTTCAGCAGCATACCCATTCCACGCGGGCTGGCGCCGGTATGAATCAGGCGGTTAACATCAACGCTATCGAGCTGGATACCGAAAGCGGATGGTTTTTGGGTAGACTCCCACAAATCCAGCGCATAGTCCTCCAGCACATCACTGGAGCGGATATGGCTTTGCAATATGTCAGAGAAAGCATTCAGCTGGTCATAAGCCAGTACACCACTATCTACTTGCTGGGTCAGGCGCTCGGCATGCTGGAATTTGACATCAAACATCAAAGCTTTACGAAGCGCACGGTCCTCCGGGATTTCAATCGGGATTTCCATCATAAAACGGTCACGCGCTGCGGACGGGATCTCGAAGGTTTCATTTTTTTCGACCTGGTTACGGTCGGCGAAAACCAGCATATGTGGCAAGCGGTATTCCTTTTTGAAGGCACCGATATGGCGTTCTGCCATCACCCGCAACATCAATGCGTGTACTTGTGGCCTGGCACGGTTGATTTCGTTGAAGAAGAATACAGACAACTGTTCGCCAGCACGCAACAAGGGGCCCTCTTCGACTTTAGGCCGCCCATCTTCCCCCAGGAAAGTATGGTAAATCAGGTCATTCGGCATCAAATCGACCGTGCCTTCAATACGCTCATACGCCCCGCCCAGACCACGGGCAATCGATTGCAGCAAGGTGGTTTTACCAACCCCCACACCGCCCTCCAGCAGCACATGGCCACGGGCAAAAATTGCGATATTAATCGCACGTATCGCCTTATCCTGGCCGACCACTACTTTTTTCACTTCGTTTTCGAGCTTAAGCGCATGCTCGCGCCACTCGGTCAATTGTGTTTCGATTGATACGGATGTCATGGTTATCCCTTGTTTACAAATTCAGCCGGGGCTATGATGCCAAAGTAGCTTCTGGAAAAGGTGTTGAAGAACTGTTGCAATTTTTGTGTTAGCACGCTAATATGCAGACAGGTCTGTTCACTTATTCCTAGTTTAATGCAGCCATCGAAAAAAAAGCAAGAAGATTTTTAGGGGTTATCAGCGTGAATGTACTAGCGATTGTGAATAAGTCAGGGCAGCGTTGTGCGCGTACAGCAAAAGCTTATGTACTGCATGGCCTGTGGAAACTGGGGCTGAAAAAGCTAAGCAGGCATGCGCCGTTTTACAGGCTGCATCATCAGTTGGTGTCTTGGAATACGCAGCGTGTGACGGCGCTGGGAACAAATGCAGCATTAAATACGCAGGATGTTTTGCATATCCGCCAATTGATAGACCAGGCGCAGCAAAGGTCGGAAGCGGCAGTACCCACTACCCTGCTGGACCAGTGGTTTTTTCAGGCTATAGGTGCCATTCGTGTGCAGTCGCAAACAGGTGAAGACAAGGCTTGGCATTTGTTTGACCAGTCGGTGCATGAACAGCTGGGCGGGCAGGCATTTCACCGCTCACTGTCTTTTGGCTTGCTAGTGACATTATCTGTTGTTTGGATGACGATGGTGACGCCAACGCACCAGCCGGTGACTATGGAATCGTCACCATATGAAGATGCGCAGTTGAGTGACACTAGCGGTACGGCTGATCCGGTGACCATCAGCCTGTTAAATCTGGCGTACCAGAAAATGAAAAACGGCAGTTGCCAGCTGCCGCAAGCGGCGATGTTGCCCGATGAACAACGTCAGGCATTTATTATGTTTGCAACTAAAGGTAAGGTAGATGTTGACCATGTGGAGCAATTACGGCAAGCCCTTGGATACGTCAGCTGCCTATATCCGCAAGAACTCATGCGCCCGCAAGGACGCGAACGTTTACCAAGAGCATAAGCAAAAATCGGGATACCCAAGTAATTGGGAAAAAGGATAAGTGATGAACATGCGAGAGAAAATATTAACCATTGCCAGTAGCCTGTTTGATACTAGAGGCATTCAGGCTTCTGGTGTTGATACTATCATCATGGAAGCAGGCGTTGCTAAAGCCACGCTATATAAACACTTCCCCAGCAAAAACCTGCTGATTACGGCTTATTTGCGTGAAAAGTCTGATAAATTTTATGCCTGGCTCAACGCGCAACTGGCGACACAAAGAAGTGAATCGATTGAATTGCTGATTCAATTGTGCGAACTTCTGGAGCAATGGATTACCCAGCCGGAATTCCATGGCTTGCCGTTCCACATTGCGGCAGTGGAGTTTCCGGACCCTGAGCACCCGATCAACCAGTACTCAGCGGTGCTTTCGGTTGAGTTGCAAACCTACTTGTGTAAAATTGCCCGTAACGCAGGCGCCAAAGACCCGGAAGCATTGGGCCAGCAATTAACGATATTATTTGAAGGTGCAGCCCTGGTAGAACGACTTGCACCGAATACCGGCGCGGCCACACGTGCAAAACTGGCGGCCATCACCCTGGTGCACAACGCGACCTGATTTAAAATATCGCCTATGTGTTCCCCTGCGGTCCGTTGCTCACATAGGTTTCTATCAGCCTGGCAGCCATGGCTGTCATCGCCAGTAACTCTGTCTGTGTCACCCCACTCACGGCCTGCACTGTCACCCCCTGATGTAAAGTCATCACCAACTTGGCCAGCGCAACGGCATCTGTTGCTGGTGATCAATCCCCTTCTGACTTGGCACACTCCAAGCGCAGCGCCAGCTTTACTTCAGTCGTGTTGCCATAACCACTGAGCAAAGCCTGCATGTGCACAGCTTCTGCACTGCAAGCCAGCGCTCCCTTACTGACCAGACAGCCTGCAGCATGACTGCCCTTGCCTGCGTCAGGAAGGCATGTATCACTTTAGCGGCACTTTCCTTCTGTAAGGAAGCCGGCAGCCCCTTGCACATAAGCCGTCCAGCGCTTTCTGAAACAAAGCTTCTTTACTTCCATAAGTGGCATAAATACTGGTTTTGCTCATATCAATAGTGGTCATCAATGTCGTCATAGAAGTACCTTCACAACCATGATGCCAGAAAGCATGCATCGCTTTTTCCAGCGCAGTGTCGTAATCAAAAGCGACATGTAGGCCGCGTTTTTTTGGGGATATCAGCGTCTTTCATCATATATACCTGATTGCCTTCAATTAATATACCATTCGGTAAATAAATTGTTGACGCCACTAAAATTCGCCAGTATTATTTAAATACCGATTAGTATTTAATTTAATAAAGTCAAAAGAAAAGGAATTCAACATGAGCACTCCTCAACAACGTATCGCTTTTATCACTGGCGCCAATCGTGGTATCGGCTTTGAAACTGCGAAGCATTTAGGTGCACAAGGCATCAAGATTATTTTAGGTGCGCGCGATAACACTAAAGGTGCAGAAGCGGTGGCAGAACTGAATGCTGCGGGTATAGATGCTGAATACCTGCACTATGACGCGGCACTGGCAAACTCTCCCCAGGCAGTGGCAAAAACTTTACAGTCCCGTTTTGGTAAACTGGATATTTTGATCAACAATGCCGGCGTATTGAATGAAACTCTGATTGGGCAGAATAATACTTTTACTGTGGACCAGGACACACTGAAAGCCACATTTGAGGCCAATTTTTTTGCAGTGGTGGCGCTTACTCAAGCCTTGCTGCCATTGTTGCAAAACGCGCCTGCAGGACGTATCGTCAACTTATCCAGTATCCTGGGCTCACAAACCTTACATAGCACCCCCGACTCACCTATTGACGTGGCGAAAGGGCTGGCTTACAACGCCTCGAAAACGGCTCTGAATATGTTTACTATCCACCTGGCCCACGCCTTGAAAGACACCCGCATAAAAGTGAATTCTGCACATCCTGGCTGGGTAAAAACCGAACTGGGTGGCCCAAAAGCGCCTATGGAGATCAGTGATAGCTGGAAAACCTCAGTGCGCCTGGCTACACTGGATGATAACGGACCGACTGGCGGTTACTTTCATGAAGACCAGGCATTGCCATGGTAAGGAGCGTTAATCCGCGGGTGGCCTTGAAACGCCAACTGCTATTTGCAGTATTGATGTCACTGGTGACGGTGAATATAGTAAGCATTTCTATTCTACTCATTCATGGTGTACCAGTGGCGTTGTTATTCGAAAAATGGCTGACCAGTATCATCGTGGCCTGGCCTATTGTATTCATCAGTATTTTGCTGGTAGCGCCGTGGTTATTACGGCTGACGGAACGACTGGTAAAAGACCACGGTTAATCATGGCTTTGGAGGACGAGTGCGAGGCTGGACTGCCAATGCTGGCAGGCCTGCTCGCATGACACTGACGGGCAGGTTAGAAAGGCTTGCGTGGTTCCAGGTGACGGAAAATAATACGGCCTTTATCCATATCGTACGGTGACATCTCAATGGTGATCTTGTCGCCCGCCAGAATACGGATTTTATGTTTACGCATTTTGCCGCCGGTGTAGGCGATCAACTCATGACCGTTTTCCAGTTTCACGCGGTAGCGCGCATCCGGCAGAATTTCGGTGACTGCACCTTGCATTTCAATTAACTCTTCTTTTGCCATTCACAATCCTTTAACAATAAAAAAAGCCCGGAATTTCCGGGCCCTTTTCCCGTAGACCGTTTAACCGGCCTTGCGGATATGCATTGAATTATTCAATGATTTGAATATTTGCAGCTTGCTTACCTTTAGGGCCAGTAGCTACTTCAAAGCTCACGCGTTGGTTTTCTTTCAAAGTTTTGAAGCCTGCAGATTGAATCGCAGAGAAGTGTGCGAACAAATCTTCGCCGCCATTGTCAGGAGTGATGAAGCCAAAACCTTTTGAATCGTTAAACCATTTAACTGAACCTGTTACCATAATAAATCCTTGAATGAAAATTGATAATTTGGGCTAATGCCCATAACGAGGATCAAGATGGCGGGAAGTAACGATACACCAAAAGATAGAACCATAGAACAACGACACTACTTGAACTTCGTGAGGGCACACTATGCACGGAATATTCGAGATTGGCAACAAAAATTTGACAAACGTTCTAAAAATCAAAAAAATCATTAGATTTCAAGGCTTACAGGACATAAAAGCAGTGATCTAGCAGGCCATTTTGACTGCAATACAGGCGATATTCAGCAATAGTTTGTGTTTAAAGCGTGCTCAATAATGTAAAAATCCTGGGATCATCACAATGCGCCACATTAAAGCGCAACCATGAGGATGGCTCTTGATAAGGCCTGAATAAATTGCCCGGGGCCAGCATGATATTTTGTCTGGATGCCATAGTCGCGACTTCAGCAGCATTACGTTCGTCCGCTAGCTGCGCCCACACAAACATACCGCCAGCGGGTTCGGCATGAATATGTAAACCGCAGGCTTCTAAATCCCGGATCACCCGCCCTCTCATGGTTTCCAGCCGGGTGCGTATTTTTTCAATATGCTTACGATAACGCCCTTCGACCAGGATCTGGTACATGATGCGCTGATTGATTTCCGAGGTGGTGAGGCCTGTCAGCAATTTCAGGTCCAGCAAGCGCATCGCCAGCTCGCGATGGCAAGCAATAAAACCAACCCGCATGCTGGCGGAAATGGTTTTGGAATAACTGCTGACATAAATGACGCGGTTCAGCTGATCCAGTGCGGCCAGCCGCGTCGCATGCTGCGAGTGAAAATCGCCATAGATATCATCCTCGACAATATACAAGCCAAATTTTTCAGCCAGTTGCAATAACTGATGGGCAATGGCTGCACTGGTACTGGTGCCGGTGGGGTTATGCAATACGGTATTGGTGAAGAAAAGTTTGGGTTTGTAGGCCTCAAGATGCTGTTGCAGTACGCCAATATCCGGGCCATTGATCAGGCGTGGCACGCCTATCAGTCTGGCACCCAGCGATTTCAGGTAACCGAACAAGGTGTAATAGCCAGGATCATCCACCAGCACCACATCTCCAGGCTGGATAAATAATCTTGCCACCAGGTCAAGTCCGTGCGAGGCACCATTGGTCATGATGATCTGCTGCGCATCGGCACTGATGCCTATATCGGCAAGGTTTTTTTGAGACAATTGCTGACGCAGAGGAAGGTAGCCGCTGACATCACCATAAGCAGTTAAAAATGAACCTGACTTGCGAGACAGCTCATGCAGGCTTTTTTGAATGACTTTTTCATCTAGCCAATCACTGGGCAACCAGCCACACCCTGGCCGCACGACATCGGGCACATCCCTGAAAGTATTATGCAATAACCACAGCACATCATCTGCGCGTTCAAGAAAAGTTGCCTGCGGAGTAGCCTCTTCAGTTTTTGTCAGAGAGGCGACATAAAAACCCGAGCCACGCCTTGAGAGCAAATACCCCAGCGCCACCAGCCTGTCGTAGGCATCGACCACGGTAAACCGGCTGATGCCGTGCTGCACGGCAAAATCTCGGATAGATGGCAAGCGCGTGCCAGCACGCAATACCCGCTGCTCCACCAGTTGTTTGATGCCGGTCACGACTTGCTCAACTAGCGGGATAGACTCTAACGGATTCAATGTAATCAGTGTTTGCGTAACTGGCATGGTTAAAGACCCTGTACAGTGCTTTCGATTGTTCTTTAAATTGTACCTGTAGTGTACATGCTCACAACGCTATGATGCGACTATTATTACGGAAAGCCCAGTATGAAATACCTCATCATCAGTGTCTTGGTGACCGCAATGACTTTGTTAATGCATATGCCAGATATGCCTTCTGATTCGGGCGTGACTGCAAATAGACGACAGAGTGAGATATGCCTGAGAAATATCTCTGCCGGCAACCCGTGTAGTGATACTGCGCAGGTACAGCAGACATTTGTGCTGGTCAGGGGCCAGACTCTGCCGCTTTAGACAGTTGAGTAACATTAGCAATGTATATCCCAAAACACTTTTCTGAAAATGATAATGAGGCATTAGATGCGGTCATGCGTGCTTATCCGCTGGCAACATTGGTATCCCATGCACCAGGCAGCGATCTGGATGCCAACCATTTGCCATTGCATTTCACTCGGCAAGGGCATGGATCAGGCGTTTTGAGCGGCCATATCGCCAGAGCCAATCCATTAGTTAAAACAATCAGTGACGGTGAAGAAGTACTGGCCATTTTCCATGGTCCCAATGCTTATATTTCTCCTTCCTGGTATGCAAGCAAAGCACGCACAGGCATGGTGGTACCCACCTGGAATTACGTGGTTGTTCATGCACACGGTAAATTGAAATTGATAGATGATGCCGAATGGCTGCGCGCGCAACTTGAGAGATTGACCGCAGAACACGAGGCCGGATTTGAAAAACCGTGGCAACTAGCAGATGCGCCCTCTTCGTTTATTGATCAGCTCATAAAGGCAGTTGTGGGGATCGAGATAGAGATCACGCGCTTAAGTTGTAAATACAAGGTTAGCCAGAACCAGCCTGTTGAAAATCAGCTGGGGGTGATCGAGGGACTACGTGAGCGTGATCATGGAAAAGACCAGGCAATGGCGTCGACAATCGCCCGTATCAATCAGTGATGAAAATACACTTGAATGCTGGCGGGAGATCGTACTCAGATAGAACAGAGAGAAGCCAGTGTCGAATATCATCAGCAAATAAAAAACGGATGCCACTGCATCCGTTTTTTATGCAAAGCCAGTTTAAAACAGCGACGAGTACAATGCTACCAACACATACCCTATTCCGGCACCGGCCAACACATCACTTGGGTAATGCAGGCCTAATACCACCCGCGACATACCTACCAATACCACAAACGGGTAAACAATCGGGAACAGCTGCGGATAGTGCTGTACGGCCACTATCCCGAATGCCACTGCATGCAGGGTATGACCAGACGGGAAACTGAAATAATCCAGAGGTGTACCGCTAAGCAATACATCCTGCCGCACCTGGAATGGTCTAGGTCGGCTAGTGCGGTGCTTTAACCATTTATAGACTAATGTGCCGGTCAGACCGACCGTGAGCATTTGCAGGCAGACATATAAACCGTGTTGCCCTTGAGTCACGGCAATCACCAGCATCAGCAGATACCAGAACATACCGTCGCCCATGCGCGAGATAGCGCGGAAAAAATGACGGATGAGTCTATATTGGCCAGTATGGCTAACTTTGACACACAACCGGCTATCCACAGCCCGCACCCATCCCAACGTTTGTTGTAGTTTAAACATCTCAGGTCCTTTCCGGGGCTAGCCTCGATGCTGCTGGGGTTAGCCGACTACTTAGGTGATCTTAGTCTGACTGTGATGCTTGAAACTATCGTGAAGGATTCGTGAAGTTAATGTGACTAACCTATATACCCAGGAACTATTTCCAAAGCGCGCGGTAGACAAAGCCCGGGAACGAAAATACCAGGAACAGGCACAGGGTAACACTGTAAAACTCCCAGCCTTGAGGCCAGACCTGGCCCATGACCAATTGTTCTACAAAATACGCAATCACCAGCGTGATGAAATAAGCAGGCAACAGCACTGCAAACCGGTGCCATAACTGGGTGATAT
Organism: Methylophilus sp.; assembly: GCA_035460345.1. Classification (GTDB taxonomy): domain Bacteria; phylum Pseudomonadota; class Gammaproteobacteria; order Burkholderiales; family Methylophilaceae; genus Methylophilus. Next base: position 17,691 of record DATHWT010000223.1, read on the forward strand.
GACCCGCAATACCCAGCCATTTATCCGAGACCCAGCCAAGGTTGGCCATAAATAGCATTAATACCAGATATAAAAGCTTGGTTAACATTATTGCAGGCTCATCAACAGGCTACGTCCACAGACGCTAAGCAGAATTTCAGGGAACAACCCCAGGCCTAGCAAGGCCAGTGAATGTACGCTTAATACAAAACGCATATCTATCGGTGCCGTCAGTGGTGAATGATCCACTGGCGCATCAAAATACATTTTACGCACGATGTTCAGGTAGTAGAAAGCACCAATCACCGCCATCAACACCGCTAGCACCACTTGCCAGGTAAACCCGGCCTGCCACGCAGCCTGCAATACGGTAAACTTGGCATAAAAACCAATGGTAGGCGGAATCCCCGCCATGCTGAACATAATGATCAGCATCAGGAAAGCAAACCACGGATGGCGTTGGTTGAGACCTTTCAGATCATCGATCTCTTCCGCTTCAAAGCCCTGGCGGCTCAATAGCAGAATAATCCCGAAACCGGCAATCGAGGTCAGCACATAAGTACTGATATAGAAAAAGCTGGAAGCAAATCCATTGGCATTCGCACTCATCATGCCGAATAGGATAAAACCGACATGCGAGATGGTGGAATACGCCAGCATACGCTTGAGATTGGTTTGCACGATGGCACTGAAGTTACCAATGATGATGGACAAAATCGCCATCAACATCAGCATATCCTGCCAGTCTTGCGCCAGCGGATGCAAGCCTTGTACCAGCAAACGCACCGTCATCGCAAAGGCTGCCAGCTTGGGCACAGAACCGATCAACAGTGTCATGGGCGTTGGCGACCCCTGATACACGTCCGGCACCCACATCTGGAAAGGGACAGCGCCAAACTTGAATGCAATGCCGGAGACCAGGAACACCAGCCCCATGATGAGTACCGGGCTTTTGTTTTGCTGGAGGATGCTGTTGGCAATATCGCTGACATCCAGGCTGCCTGTCATGCCATAGATCATGCTCATGCCATATAGCAACATCCCTGAAGCCAGCGCACCCAGCACAAAGTACTTCATGGCGGCTTCTGAAGCTCTCGGATTATCCCGGTCAAATGCCACCAGTGAATACAGGCAGAGTGACAGTAACTCCAGGCCAATATAAATAAGCAGCAGGTTATGGCCGGAAACCATAATCATCATGCCCAGCAGGCCAAACAACACCATGGCATAAAATTCGCCGCGATACAGATTTCGGTCTTGAAGGTATTTGCGGCTATAGACAAAAATCAATGACGTTCCCAGATACATCATCATTTTAATCACGTCGGACAGC
>DATHWT010000224.1:0-4347 GCA_035460345.1 Methylophilus sp.
GGCGTGTGAACCTAATGTACCTTAGGCTGTTACCACCTGAACTTTTTGGTTCAGGATTATGGCTCAGGTAACCCCTTAATACACCTTCTTAAAAGCACATTTGTTTGTCTCTGCCAGCCTATCTCAAGGCGTGGTACATCAAGTCAGCCAGGCTGACGACTTCCAGGCAACTTTCATCGCAAGATTCCAGCACCACCGGCGGCGCATAGCCAGCTTCACTGGCTTCCAGCCAGCGCCGTGCACACACGCACCAGCGATCACCTGCATGCAATCCGGGGAAGCCGTAATCCGGGATAGGGGTGGATAAGTCGTTACCCTGCGCGGTAGAAAACGCCAGAAATTCATCTGTCATTTCTGCACATATGGTGTGCCTGCCGCTATCTTCCGGATGAAATCCGCAACAGCCATCGCGCATAAAGCCGGTGACGGGGTGTGTGCTACAAGGGATAAGCAGGGTGCCGAGGACGTTTTTAGCCATGATGTAATGTGGGGTGACTTTGGTTTATGATACTGGGGTTTATAAGATGCCGGTGTTTGTGACACTGGCATTTATGATACTGGACATTTGCATGAGGGAAGAAGGTTTTAACAGATGGCACGTTATTGGCTGATGAAGTCCGAACCATCGGATGTTTCGATTGATGATCTGGCGGGCCTGCCTAATCAAAGTATAGACTGGTATGGCGTACGCAATTACCAGGCGCGTAATTTCATGCGTGACCAGATGAAAGTGGGTGATGGGGTGTTGTTTTACCATTCCAACTGTGAGGTGCCCGGCATTGTTGGTATCTGTGAGGTCAGCACTCTTGCTTACCCGGACAAGTTCCAGTTCGTGCAAGGCCACAAATACTTTGATCCAAAATCCACCTCGGAGAATCCGCGCTGGGTGAATGTGGATGTCAAGCTGGTGCGGAAAACACGCGTACTGAGCCTGAAAGAGTTACGCGAAATCCCCGAGCTTGCCAATATGCGCACTTTGCAGAAAGGGAACCGATTGTCGATCACACCAGTCGATCCCAAAGAGTGGGCGTTTATCACCAAGTTGCTAGATGCATAAAGCCTTGCCTGGAGGCATGCCACATGTTGTTAGGTAGACGGAATAAAGCATGAAAAGACAGCGCAAAAAGGCGGTGTTATATATCCTTGTTGCCGGATTTTTGATTGCTTTTATTGGCGCGCTGTTATTCCTGTGGATTTATTTTTCCAGCATGCGCGAGATGCACCAGACTACTCGCAATCTTTATGAGCAGCCATTTGCGGTTTCTAATGCCGCACTGGAATTAAAAGCCGATTTATACCAGATCCGCAGCAGCCTGCTTTACGCAACGTTGATCCAGGCCGACGCCAGAGTCATGGGTGAAACCATCACCTTTATTGAAGCGCACGAACGGCTGGCAGAAAACAACATCCGCATCATGCAGCACAGCTATTCCGGTGACCCGCAACAAATCGTCAATCTGCAGCAAAAATGGCAGGCGCTGAACCAGGTGCGGGACATGATCTTGCAAAAGCTGGAAGACGCCAGGTTCCCCGAAGCCAACCGCTTGATAGAAACCGAATGGACTTCCCGCTTTTCAGAAGTGGCGCGGCTCAACGAATCTATCCTCGCCTATGCTAACCAGCGCGCCAACCAATATGTGGAAGAAAGCCAGCAGCGGCTGCAACGTCATACCAAAGCGGGTTTGATTTATGCGTCTTTGTTACTGTCTCTTTTTCTGCTGGTCAGTGTATTTGTAGTCTGGCGTATCTACCAGCTGCATATTGAGGCAGACAAATTTGCCTTCACGGATTTTTTAACCGGCATCGCCAACCGCCGTCATTTCATGCATGAGCTGGAATCCGAGATCAGGCGCAGTCAGCGTTATGAGGCGCCATTTTCATTTGCCATGGTCGATATCGATCATTTCAAGAAAATCAATGACCAGCATGGCCACCACGTGGGCGATCTGATCTTGCAGAATTTCTGCCTCAGGTGCGTCAATGCGTTGCGCACCAGTGATATGGTCGGCAGGCTGGGTGGGGAGGAGTTCGGTATCCTGATGCCGATGACGGATCTGCACGAAGCCGCCCGTGTCATAGAGCGCCTCCGTTCCGAGATTGACCATAGTGTGCTGGTGGAAAATGGCGAGAAAATCCACTATACCGCTTCGTTCGGCCTGGTTTCAACCTCGCAACTCAATGACCAGCAAGGCCTGGCGCATATGATGCGCATGGTCGATGCGGCCTTATATGCGGCTAAACAGCAAGGCCGCAACCGGGTATTTATCGCCAATCACTAAGCCCTGTTCACGCGTTTACCTCTCAAGCAAACCAGAATCCAAATAGCCGCATTTCAGATGCGGTTTTTTTATTTGTTTCAGTCCCTTATATTTACCCATGTCATTAGTTAGTGCGTAAATCAATGGTGCATGTGCATTTGTTGTGCGAGCCGGAATTTTACGCACTTTAATAGTGCGTAGCGCTAAGTCATAGCCCTGATATTAAAGTAACTATAGACTATTTTCGTGCGTAAGCCCCTTTGTTAAAATTAAGTTTAAATATATTTAAGTGATTGATTTTTAATGTTTTATTTTGTGTTCTCTAATTAGTTAAAGCGAATATATTGGTGCGTTGAATGTGTGCATCACAGGTTGGAATGCATCTTGCTGAAATGCATGTACAGGCTTTCCAACGACACACCAAATTTGCTGTAACGGATTGGAGCACAACATGACAAAGTTTTTGATTGGTTTACTGGTAGGGTGCTTAGCTGCACCATTGATGGCAGAACCTTCTGGCGAGTTATTGCAATCGTTAAACAGTCGTGTCTTGCGTATCCAGGTTGGCCTCACCAACGGTCAATTCGGTCTGGGTTCCGGTGTGGTGGTGGCTGACAATCAAGTCGTGACCAACTGCCATGTAGTGGCGAATGCCAGCAGCATCAGTGTGTTAAGTGGCGGCGCTGTTTATCATGCAGTAGGTGTGAAGCCCGACTGGAAACATGACGTATGCATGCTGCAAATGGAAGACTTGCCGCTGGCACCTGTCAAAATGAAATCCAGCGCCGAGTTGAAATACGAACAACCGGTATTCACCATAGGCTACCCTAGTTTCGTGCCAGCCCCGGTGACGACGCAAGGCGTAGTCAAAGGCTTGTTCAGCATGGATGATTCAGTCATTGTGCGTGCGACGCCTACTTTCAGGCAAGGTGCCAGCGGTGGTGGCTTGTTTGATGAATCCGGCACACTGGTGGGTTTGATCACGCTGAAAAGCCCAGGCAAGGATGCGTATTACTACTACATGTCCATAGACTGGGTGCAAGCCTTGCTCAATCAGCCTGCCGGCCCGGTAGTCGTGAAAAGCGAATTGCCATTCTGGGGCAAACCGGCTGCGCAATGGCCAAACTTTATGAAAGTGGTATTTCCTTACCTGCATAAAGACTGGAACGGCCTGAAAACAGTTGCTGAGCAATGGGTAAAACAAGAGCCTGCGAGTACAGAAGCCTGGTTTTACCTGGCAGCAGCAGAGTATGAAACACGTGACCTGACCCTGGCTGAACAACATTTACACCGTGTAGTGAGCATGAATGATCAACATAGCCAGGCTTTCTACTACCTGGGAATGATTGCCGAAGCCAATGGCAAGCATAGTGAAGCACTGGCCAGCGTGGATGTGCTGAATCAACTGGATGCAGAAAAAGCGGCAGAATTGAAAGTGGCAATGAAAACACAACCCTAAGACAGGGGTAGCCGTCAGAAAATACCGCTATACACAATATCCTCAAATAGTAATAATCAATAAAAAAAAAGCGCCTGATGGGCGCTTTTTTTTGCCAGCTGTTTATTTAAACAACTTGCAAATCCAGTTCTTCTACATGGTAATAATGCTCATCATCCCAGACCGTGAAGTCTTGCGCGGTCACTACGGCTTCCTGAAAGTGATAAAAGGTCGCAATGCAATGATTCTCTTCGTCCATGACCTGATACATTGACATAATTTCCCGCCTTTCCGTAATGATTAAGTGACAATAAATACTGCAGTTGACACATCATGCCACGGTGTCAGTTAAATGATTTTATGGAAAAAAGCGGTCTATTGGTCTCAATTTAAAATCATGCTCTGCTTGGCCTAAAGTCATTTTGGAATCCTCTTTAGAGCAGGAGTGTATATTCTGCTAAATGCATTATTTAGCGTTGGTTAACTGGCTTGTTTTGACGATGGTAAAAGGCAGTCTTTTGTAAAATATTGTGGTTGGCGGTATAATTCGCCTCTTCTGAGGAACGCTGCGAGAGTTTTCAAACTCCCAGGCTCAGAGTGATAGCTGCAAAGCTTCTCAACTGCGTTCACTTTTCACTGTGCGAGCACGGA
>DATHWT010000225.1:0-13532 GCA_035460345.1 Methylophilus sp.
TCCATGCTTTGCTGGTTCTGGTAGGTTTCATAGAGTGATTATTCGCTTCGTGCTAAAATAGAGGATGTCTTGAAGGAATGGTTTTATGCAATTAAATAGTAAACAAATCGCGCATTTACGTGGACTCGCCCACTCACTTAGCCCAGTGGTCATGATCGGCAATAACGGCCTGACTGAAGCGGTGCTTAAAGAGGTTGACCTCAACCTGACCGCCCACGAACTGATCAAAGTGCAAGTGTCAGGCGATGACCGTGCATTACGCAAAACAATGCTGGATGAAATTGCCACTAAGATGAATGCGGTTGTCGTCCACCACATCGGTAAACAACTGGTGTTTTACCGTGCCAGTGAGACGGTGAAAGCATCGGCAAAAATCGTCATTCCGAAACTATAAAAACAATTGGTTCGAGTAAAAAACGCGCAGATACAGGCGCGTTTTTATTGGCTAACTGGATTTAATCACCAGCCACAAACCCAGCAAACACTCCACCAGGTAAGCGACACTGGCAATGCCATGCCAGGTTTTGAATCGGCTGGCAAACACACTCTGCATCACATCATTAGGTAATGCACTGGATTTCAGCTGCGCTAACAAAGGTTGAATACCAAATTCACCTACCAGCACCAGTACCCACATCACAAACACAATCCAGAACAGGCTTTGCTTGAAGGCTGAAAAACCATCAGAGGCCAAGCGCTGAATCAGCAGCCAAATGCCGCTGCCTATGCCAATATAGCTGACAATTGTAAACAGCTTGCCAGCCACCAGCCCGGCCAATGGCCTATCAGCGATGGTCTGGAATAGCACACTGGCGGTGATACCTGTCATCCACAGTGCACCTACCCAGAGAGTAATCAGCACCGGGGTCAATCCACCGATAAAACCAGCTTTACGTGCCATGTGTGCTTTCCTAATCTTTGGGGGAGCTTTGAAGTAAGTGCTTTTAAACGGGCACTTAACTATTAAAACACTATTTATAAAGCACTTCTATAATTTCGTATTCCTTGATGCCACCTGGAGACTGCACTTCAGCTACTTCACCTTCGGATTTCCCGATCAGGCCACGTGCAATCGGTGAACTGACGGAAATTTTTCCATTTTTGATATCGGCTTCATCTTCACCTACGATCTGGTAGATTTTGCTATCGCCGGAATCCAGATCTTCAAAACGCACTGTCGCGCCGAATACCACGCGACCTTCAGCATTCAATGTCGTCGGGTCGATGATTTGCAGGTTGGAAAGTTTCGCTTCCAGCTCGGAAATGCGGCCTTCAATAAAGCTTTGGCGCTCTTTGGCCGCTTCATATTCTGCATTTTCTGACAAATCACCCTGCGCACGTGCTTCAGCAATTGCCTGAATAATGTTCGGGCGATCAACCGCGCGCAGACGCTGTAATTCTTCTTTTAGTAATTCTGCACCGAGCACGGTCACAGGAAATTGATTTACTGCCATAACGAAAACCTTGAAAAAAATTAGTATAAAAAAAATAAACCACACCCGGTCGAGCGTGGCTTATTTCAATAACAGCATAGTGCTATATAAGTGCAATATTTCTTGATGCAATGACCTCAGTGTAAGTTATGCCAGACGTTTGTGCAAGTCTTGCACCGAATACACATCCATATCCTTGCTTTGTGCCATACCGATACAGGCAGCGCGGGCGCCAGCCAATGTCGTGTAATAAGTCACCTTGTTCTGCAAAGCACTTCGGCGGATCTCGTATGAATCGGTGATCGCTTTCTTGTCTTCTGTCACATTCACGATAAGGCTGATCTCATTGTTCTTGATCATGTCGACAATATGCGGACGGCCTTCGGCAACTTTGTTCACCGGGGTCACGTCTAGACCCTGCTCGGACAAAGCACGCGCAGTGCCTTTGGTAGCAACGATAGTAAAGCCCAGGCTGACCAGGTCTTTGGCGATATCGATCACCTTGCGGTGATCTTCATTACGCACACTGATAAACGCGCGGCCACCGGTCGGCATTTTGACTGAGGCACCTAATTGCGATTTGACGAAGGCTTCGGCAAAGGTGTTGCCTACGCCCATCACTTCGCCGGTAGATTTCATCTCCGGTCCGAGGATGGTATCCACACCCGGGAATTTGATGAACGGGAATACGGCTTCTTTCACAGAGTAATAAGGTGGAATCACTTCTTTAGTCACGCCTTGCGACTTCAGTGATTGACCCGCCATACAACGCGCAGCGATTTTAGCCAGTTGCAAACCACAGGCTTTGGACACGAACGGTACGGTACGTGAAGCACGCGGATTCACTTCCAGCACATACACCACTTCACCCTGCTCAGTGTTCTGCACGGCAAACTGAACGTTCATCAGGCCTTTAACGCCTAATGCCTTGGCCATCTGAACAGTTTGGCTACGTAATTCATCTTGCAGCTCGTCACTCAAACTGTAAGGCGGCAATGAACATGCTGAGTCACCGGAGTGCACACCTGCCTGCTCAACGTGCTGCATAATGCCGCCGATCAATACATCTTCGCCATCGCTCAGGGCATCTACATCGACTTCAATCGCATCATTGAGGAAACGATCGAGCAATACAGGTGATTCGTTAGACACTTTCACCGCTTCGCGCATATAACGTTCGAGCTGACTTTGCTCGTGCACGATTTCCATTGCACGTCCGCCCAATACATACGAAGGACGCACTACCAATGGATAACCGATTTCCATCGCCAGTCGAATCGCTTCTTCAGGTGCACGCGCAGTGCGGTTTGGTGGTTGCTTAAGGTTTAGCTTGTGCAACATTTGCTGGAAGCGCTCACGGTCTTCCGCACGGTCAATCGCATCTGGCGTGGTGCCTATGATAGGCACACCAGCTTTTTCAAGGTCACGCGCCAGTTTCAATGGCGTTTGACCACCGTATTGCACAATCACGCCAACCGGTTTCTCGATATTGACGATTTCCAGTACATCTTCCAGGGTGACCGGCTCAAAATACAAGCGGTCGGAAGTATCGTAATCGGTAGACACCGTCTCCGGGTTGCAGTTAACCATGATGGTTTCGTAACCGTCTTCACGCATGGCAAAAGCCGCATGCACGCAGCAATAGTCAAACTCAATGCCCTGGCCGATACGGTTAGGACCGCCTCCCAGTACCATGATTTTCTTGTTGCTGGTAGGTTGCGATTCGCACTCTTCTTCATAAGTCGAGTACATATAAGCAGTATTGGTGGCGAATTCAGCCGCACAGGTATCCACACGCTTGTAAACCGGGCGCACACCCAAAGCCTGGCGGAAAGCGCGCACCGCATGTTGGTCAGTGTCCAGCAGTTTAGCCAAACGACGGTCAGAGAAGCCTTTGCGTTTAAGCCTGAACACGGTGTCTTTGCTTAAATCTGCAATGTGTTTGCCAATCAGCGATTGTTCCAGCTTGATGATTTCTTCGATTTGCACCAGGAACCAGCGGTCTATCTTGGTGATATCAAAAATCTCATTCGTACTCATGCCCAGACGGAATGCATCAGCCACATACCAGATACGCTCCGGACCAGGCTCGCCCATTTCCTTGACGATGCGGTCTTTGTCATCGGTGACGCTATCCAGACCGTCAAAGCCAACTTCCAGGCCACGCAAGGCTTTCTGGAATGACTCCTGGAAACTACGGCCAATCGCCATCACCTCACCCACAGATTTCATCTGCGTGGTCAGGCGGCTATCTGCTTGCGGGAATTTTTCAAACGCAAAGCGTGGCACTTTAGTTACGACGTAATCGATGGAAGGCTCAAATGAAGCCGGTGTCTGGCCACCGGTAATATCATTACGCAATTCGTCCAGCGTAAAACCGACTGCCAGCTTGGCGGCGACTTTGGCAATCGGGAAACCCGTCGCTTTGGAGGCCAGTGCAGACGAACGCGACACGCGCGGATTCATTTCAATCACAATCATGCGGCCATCATCTGGATTGATGGCAAACTGCACGTTTGAACCACCGGTATCCACGCCGATTTCACGCAACACCGCCAAAGAGGCGTTACGCATGATCTGGTACTCTTTGTCGCTCAATGTTTGAGCAGGTGCAACGGTAATACTGTCACCGGTATGCACACCCATAGGGTCCAGGTTTTCAATCGAACAGATAATGATGCAGTTGTCCGCCTTGTCGCGCACCACTTCCATCTCATACTCTTTCCAACCCAATAACGATTCTTCAATCAGTAATTCGTTGGTTGGTGAAGCATCCAGCCCGCGTTCGCAAATCGCAATAAATTCTTCGCGGTTATAGGCAATACCACCGCCACTGCCACCCATCGTGAATGAAGGACGGATAATCGCCGGATAGCCAATATTGGCTTGCACTTGCAGTGCTTCTTCCAGGCTATGCGCAATGGCAGAACGTGCAGAACCCAGACCAATTTTGGTCATGGCCTCTTTGAATTTCTGGCGGTCTTCGGCTTTATCAATCGCTTCTTTGGAGGCGCCAATCAGCTCGACATTATACTTTTGCAACACGCCATGCTTGTCCAGGTCGAGCGCGCAGTTCAATGCCGTCTGTCCACCCATGGTAGGCAGTAAAACGTCAGGGCGTTCTTTTTCAATGATTTTTTCAACGATTTGCCAGGTGATAGGCTCGATATAAGTCGCGTCTGCCATTTCCGGATCGGTCATGATAGTGGCAGGATTCGAGTTCACCAGAATCACGCGATAGCCCTCTTCGCGCAAAGCTTTACAGGCCTGGGCGCCAGAGTAATCAAACTCACAGGCCTGGCCGATGACGATCGGACCGGCACCGATAATCAGGATACTTTTAATGTCAGTTCTTTTTGCCATCAGCTGGACTTTCTATCTTGCATTAACTGGATAAAGCGATCAAACAACACACTCATTTCTTGCGGGCCAGGGCTGGCTTCCGGGTGACCCTGGAAGCTGAATGCTGGCTGGTCAGTCCGCGCAATGCCTTGCAGGCTGCCATCAAATAATGAGACGTGCGTGATTTTAATATTGGCGGGCAATGTGGATGGATCTGCGGCAAAACCATGGTTCTGGCTGGTGATATACACGCGCTTGGTATCGACATCCTGAACTGGATGGTTGGCACCATGGTGACCAAACTTCATTTTCAAAGTTTTGGCACCACTGGCCAAGGCCAGCAATTGGTGACCCAAACAGATACCGAAAGTCGGGATACCAGTATCCACCAGCGTTTTGATGGCCTTGATGGCGTAGTCGCAGGGCTCTGGGTCGCCCGGTCCGTTGGACAGGAAAATGCCATCCGGCTGATAAGCTAAGGCTTGCTCAGCAGTTGCCTGTGCTGGCAACACGGTGACCTTACAGCCACGCGAAACCAGCATGCGTAGAATATTCAGTTTGACGCCGTAATCGAATGCCACCACATGAAACTGTTGCCCGGCAGGCTTGTTAAAACCTTTTCCAAGCTGCCACTCTTGCTGGGTGAATTCGTAAGGCTCGGTACAGCTCACCACTTTGGCCAGGTCCATGCCTGCCAAACCGGGGAAGCCTTGGGCGTAAGCCAAAGCCTGCGCTTCATCTACAGTTTCACCGGCCATGATACAGCCAGCCTGCGCGCCTTTTTCCCTAAGGATACGTGTCAGTTTACGCGTATCGATATCGGCAATCGCTACTACATTATTAGTATTGAGATAATCGGAAAGATTTTGTTCACTGCGGAAATTGCTTTCCAATAAGGGCAAGTCACGGATAATCAGACCTGCAGCATATACCTTGCCTGACTCTACATCTTCACTATTGGTACCGTAGTTGCCGATGTGCGGATAAGTCAGCGTCACAATTTGTGCGGCATACGAAGGATCAGTCAGAATTTCCTGATAGCCGGTCATCGAAGTGTTGAACACGACCTCGCCAACCGTATGACCCGAAGCGCCAATGCTAATGCCCTTAAAAACAGTTCCATCTGCTAAGACTAAAATCGCTGGAATTGTTTTTGACACCTTTAGCTCCTTAAGTTTGATACGAAACACATCCTTTAGAGGGTTCACGCAAACGCTGGAAGTTAACTTCAACCGCCGGTGAATAGATGTGCAAAACGGGAAAAGCTTTTTGGACTCTTCCCGTTTCAGAATTGCAGCATTATAGCCTAATATGACTGGTCACTCAAGAGCAGCCATACGCGTAAATGACTTAGTTTTTGTCGAAACCCAGCACATCCTGCATATCAAAAAGCCCGCTAGGTTTATCGGCCAGAAACTTGGCAGCGCGCAAAGCGCCTTGTGCAAACGTCGCCCGGCTGGAGGCTTTATGCGTTAACTCGACCCGCTCGCCAATACCTGCCAACACCACCGTGTGATCACCGACCACATCACCGCCACGCAAGGTAGCAAAGCCGATAGTGCCAGTTTCACGTTCACCGGTAACGCCTTCCCGTGCATACACTGCACAATCCTTGAGCGCTTTATCGATCCCTTTGGCAGCAGCTTCACCCAAACGCAAGGCGGTCCCGGAAGGCGCATCGACTTTGTGTCTATGATGCATTTCTACCACTTCGATATCATAGCCTTCATTCAGTACACGTGCTGCTTGCTCTACCAAGTTGATCAGCAGGGTTACGCCCACACTCATATTAGGGGCGAATACAATGCCTGTTTGTTTAGCAGCAGTTTCAATAGCAGATTTTTCAGCCTCGCTAAAACCGGTAGTGCCTATGACCAGCTTCACCCCGGCCTGCCGACAGGCTTGCAAATACTGCATGCTGGCTTCTGGGCGGGTGAAATCGACAAGCACATCGGCCTGTTGAAGTGCCGCAGCCACATCTGAAGTAATTTTGACACCAGTCACTTTACCAAACTGCTCGCCGGCATCCCGGCCCAACGTTGCGCTGCCAGCTCTATCCAGTGCGGCATGCAACTGCAATCCATCATCTGAAAATACACCATCCAGCAGGGCATGCCCCATACGGCCTGACACGCCTGCAATCACTACTTTTAACATAAATCGCTCAATACAATCTAATTCTTGTTGGTCGGATTTGATTAAAACCCGATTTGTTCCGGTGCCGCATCTGACTGTTCCGGGCTTGCTTCAGTTGCTGCCGGAGGCGTAGTCAGCTGTTGTTTTGCCGCTGGCAAATCGGTTGCGGTAGTGGCTGTTTCTCGCACGATCAACCAGTTTTTGGTAGCAGGGTCCAACTTCAACTGCAATTTCTTAACCATCACATCGCGGTAGGCTTTTGCGGCGTATTTCTGCGTAAAGGTCGCCACAGCATTATCGCCATCACGCGTCACATTCACTGCATCAATTTCGAGGCTGATATTACCCTGATTGGGCGACAGGCGCTTCTTACGCTGCGCTTCCCAGGCACGCTTGTTAGGCAGGTCTTCAGGCACAAACTCAGGTGAATAAGCCGCCAGGTAGGTATTGATATTCTTGCTGCGCCAGGCTTGCGCCCAGGTTTCGATGGCAGACTCTACACTTGGCTCAGCTTCAACAGGAATCTCCACCTTGGTTTCTGAAGCCGGAGGCACTGCTACCGCAGCTTTATTAGGCAAAGTCACCACTGCCGGGACGGCAGCAGATCCTAAAGGTGCAGTCCGCTCACGGGTTATCAACCAGCGCTTTTGTGCAGGTTCATAACGCAACTCAAGTGTTTTCAGCAGCTCGTCTTTATAAGATTTTGTTGCATATTTCTGCTCAAACTGTACAACGGCTTCACCGCCATCACGCTGCACTTGAAGATCATTCAATACCAGCGTGATTTCACCTTGCTTGGCTGAAAGGCGTTGCTTGCGTTGCGACTCCCAAGCCTTTTTGCTTGGCACACCTTCAGGCGCAAACTCAGGCGCGTAAGCAGCGAAATATGCATTCACGTCTTTGCTTCTCCAGGCTTGTGCCCAGGCAGCAACTGACTGATTGACGCTTGCATCACTTGTGGCAGAAGCTTGCGTTGCTGTGTCAGCGACTGGCGCCAGCTTGTCTGCTTGAGGCGCTGCAGGTTTTAAAACAGATGCTGATTGTTTCTCTGCCGCTGCCAATGGCGCCCCACTTGCGACTGCTGCATTTGCTTTAGGTACCGATTTCACTGGAGGCGGAGGCAACTCAGGCTCTGGCTCCGGTTCAGGCATTTGTTCGGCAACAAAAGTAGGAGGAGGCTCAACCGCTTCATTACTTTCCTTAGGTGCAACGCCCTTTTCGGTCACCTGACGCGCTTCGGCATCAATGGCTGGCGCATTCGCTTCTGCCATATTACCTTTAACCATCTCCCCTTCGGTAGGGATCACTTGCTCAACATATTCGCCCTCGGCAATGTAAGGAATCACCTCATCATCGTCAATCAGGGCCGGGTCTTTGGTTTTTACGATAGTAATACCAGTTTGTTTTGGTGCTGCGGCTGGCACTGCAGGTTTTGCATCAACAGGCTTTGGTGCTGGTTTGGAAGGTGCAGCCTTGGCTGCTGCGGCAATGGCCACCGGCGCTGCGGCCACAGCAGGCTTAACTGGTGCAAGCACACTTTTTGCGGCAGGCGGTGGCGTGACTTTAGCCGGTGGTGGCAACACGGGCTCAGGTTCTGCCACTACCGCAGGTGCTGCGACAGCTTGCTGCTCAAATACGGGAGGAGGCTCTACAGTTTCAGCCGCCTTGGCAGCCAAGGTTTTCTCGTTCACAGCATGCGCGTTCGCCTCTGTGGCCTGGTTAGCGCCTGCTTCCAGATTACCTTTAGCCATTTCTTGCGGGGTCGGCGCTCCGGTATATTCCCCTTCAGGGATATGAGGCACCACCTCGTCATCAGCGAGCATTGCCGGTGCAGAGGCTTTGGCAGCACCTACCTCAGAGACTTTTGCTGGCGCTGGCGCGGGTTCTGGAGGTGTTGCAGTAACTTGTGGTTTTGCAGGCTCTGGATTGGCTGGCAGATGATCAGTAGATGGTGTGGTTGCAGCACTATTTGTTTTGTTTTCTTCAGCGGCAATTGCAGCAGCGCCTGCGCCTGCTGCTCCCGCATTGGCGGCTTCATCGCCTTTCCAGAATTTAAGCTTGTCTGACCAGCTTTGATCTTTAGCTTCGTCAACTTTTTGCTTGGGTGTTTCAACAATGGTTTTAATGTCAGGATTTTCTGCTGATGGAATCACGTCTCCACGTACTGCCAGTAGGCTATCTTTATCAAAATCGAGAATGACCCGGCGTTTTTCAACCACGGAACCCTGCTTGCGCAGTTCGTAAAAATAATCCCAGCGGTTGTCACGGAAACTATCTACAATCAGCGGTGTCCCCATGATGTAACGAACCTGGGAACGCGTCATGCCCGGACGCAGTTGCAGTAACATTTTGGAAGTCACTACATTGCCCTGTTGCACTTCCATTTTGAAAGGCTTCATGGATGGAAGCTTTGCGCCACATCCACTCCCCAGAGATGCAACGACCAACACAAAAAAAATAGAATTACGCATTGGATTCACTTTATAATCGGTATATTGAAAACAAACATTAATATACCACGTAGTTTCGCAATCATAATATGCCGGACTACCTAACAATGGACAAAACACTATGCATGACTCAAAAGATCTCAAAAATGCCGGCCTGAAAGCAACACTGCCGCGTTTGAAAATTCTGGAATTATTCGAGAAAAGCGAACAGCGCCATTTGTCAGCTGAAGATATTTATAAAGTCATGATAGGCAACGGCGAAGATGTGGGTCTCGCAACGGTATACCGTGTTTTAACACAATTTGAACAAGCTGGCCTGCTGGTGCGCCACCATTTTGAAAGCGGCAAAGCAGTGTTTGAATTGAATCATGGCAGCCACCATGACCACATCGTCTGTATCAAATGTGGGCGTGTTGAAGAGTTTTATGATGAAGAAATCGAGAAAAGACAAAAGAGTGCTGCAGAGCAATATGGTTTTACCATGCAGGATCACTCATTGACCATTTATGGTGTGTGTAAAGACCAGCCTTGTAATGAATAATCAATGAAAATACAGAGTCAGCACATCTACGCTGACTCGCTTTTCGATCCAGCACCAATGCCCCAAACTTGACTGACCTTACCAGCACCCCCACCCCGCACTCAGTTGGTTTCCCGCCTATCATTGGCGATCACCCGGAGATCCTGATTCTAGGCTCGTTACCCGGCATCGCTTCGCTGGCACAACATCAGTATTACGCACACAAACAGAATGCATTTTGGCGAATGCTGGAAGCGCTATTTCATATTCCGGCCAATGCGGAATACGCAGTGCGTTGCGAGCAAGTGAAATCCGCCCGGCTGGCGATCTGGGATGTCTGCCACTCCGCTTACCGGCCTGGCAGCCTGGACAGTGCCATCACCCACAGTACCGTGATAGCTAATGATATTAACGGTTTGCTGGCGCAACACCCTTCCATAAAACTGCTTGCGTTTAATGGCAATGCTGCCGCCAGTTTATTCAAGAAACATAGTCAACTCATACAACCGGTCAGCACAGTAATTTTGCCATCAACCAGCCCGGCCAATGCCAGCATTCCATATGCCAAGAAACTGGAAAGATGGTCAGCATTGCTGGCGTTTCGTGATTAATCTGATAAGGTGATTCTAAAAGCGCGGCTTGAGATACTGATTGAATTGTGATCGGGATCTTTGGCATTGGCAAAATGATAGCCATTCGCCTGATGGATAGTGCCGAAAATAAGTCCATGTGCCTGCGCCGTTTGCACAAACTGTGTAACATCCTGCACATCAAAAGAGAGTTTGACGCCAACCTGCCCCAGCTTGACTGACTTTGCAGCCTGGTGCACCAGGATATTTGCACCGCCATGTATGGCGCGCAACTCCACTAGCCCCTCAACCACTTCACCGGTCGTTTCAAACCCGAAATAATCACGATAAAAGGCAACGGTTTTCGGGATATCCCGTGCGTAAATAATGATGGTGCCTAGTATCGCCTGCAAACTTTGGCCTTATTTAAAGGGATGCATACCTTGAACGGTCATGACATCAATATGTTGCCAGTTTCAGCATTTCACGCGCGTGGTTGCGGGTGGCTTCAGTGATCTGCAAACCACCGATCATGCGGGAGATTTCCTCAATGCGTTCATCTACACTCAGGCCACGGATGCGGCTTAACGTTGCCCCATTCTGTTCGGATTTGCTCACTTGCAAATGCTGCTGGGCTTGTGCAGCGACCTGGGCCAGATGCGTAATCACCAGTACCTGGCGTTGCTGGCCTAATTGATTGAGCAGGCGGCCAACCACTTCAGCGACACCGCCCCCGATACCGACATCCACCTCATCAAAGATCATGGACGGCACACTGCCCAATGAAGCAGTTGTGACTTGCAGCGCCAAGCTGATGCGAGACAACTCACCGCCGGAAGCGACTTTATTCAGAGGCCGCGGCTCCACGCCTGCGTGCCCGGCTACCAGAAATTCCACTTGCTCCAGACCATGGACGGCAGCCTCACATGGTGTCAGCGATACCGCAAACTGGCCACCTTTGAGTGACAGCGTTTGCATTTCTTCCGTGATGGTTTTGGCCAGTTTTTTGGCAGCCTGCTGGCGTTGTGTTGAAAGCTGTGCTGCTGAAGCCTGATAGGCGTGCCATGCAGCATTTACCTGTTTGGCTAACGCACCGTCATCTGCGAACCCTTCCAGCTCCAGCATGCGTGCAGTTTGCTGCGCCAGCAAGTCAGGCAACTCTTCCGGTTTGGCACGGTACTTACGCGCGGCGCCATGAATATCCTGTATCCGTGCTTCAACTTCTGTTAATTTTTCAGGATCAAGTTCGCTTTTTTGCAAATAGCGGTTCAGTGCGCGACTAGCTTCCTCCAGCTGAATCACCGAAGAATCCAGGATTTCTGCGATCGGTTGCAAGCCAGTATCGATGGCTTGCAACTCAGTCAATTTGACCTGCACTTGCGAAAGTAACTCGAGGGCATTCACTTCGCCGTCTTCACTCATCCATTGCAGGCAGCTTTCCATGCCACTGAGCAAGCTGGCACCATTACTCAGGCGCACATGCTCCTGCTGCAGCGCTTGCCACTCCTCAGGAGTGAACGCTAATTGTTTTAGCTCACGGGTACTATCGCGCAGTTCCGCCAGTTCATCGGCAAACTGGCTGGCATTCTTTTCATAAGCCAGTTGCTGCTGATGCAATTGCGACCAGTCTTTGTACAACTGACTGACCTGTTTTGCCAACGGTGTGGCCTTCGCATAAGAATCAAGTATTTCGCGCTGGGTAGCGACTTTTAACAAAGAGTGATGCGCGTTCTGGCTGTAAATATCAATCAGGGATTCACCAATGTCACGTAATTGCCCCACTGTGGCAGAGGCGCCATTGATAAATGCACGGCTGCGTCCATCGGCGTAGATCACCCGCCGCAATATCAGCGTATCTTCAACATCCATTTCCTGCGCTTGCAGCCAGGTGCGCGCGGCCTGGTTGTGAGCGATATCAAAAGTGGTGGAAATTTCGGCTTTTTCTTGGCCTTTGCGGGTGACGTCGCCTTCATTGCGCGCACCCAGACTGAGCGAGAGCGCATCAATCAGAATGGATTTACCGGCACCGGTCTCACCGGTCAATGCGGTATAGCCAGCCGAGAACTCGAGTTCCAGCGACTCAACAATCACAAAATCACGAATAGAAAGGGCTTGTAACATGGTTTTCTTATCAGCGCTGGCTTAGCCCCAGTTTAGCTTGTTACGTAACATATCAAAATAACAGTAAGTTTTAGGGTGTACCAACTGGACCTCCTGCTGGCCGCGCGCAATCCGGATATGGTCGCCCTCAATCAGTTGATGCTGGCCCTGACCATCGAAACTGATTTGCGCATCGGCTGCATTCACAATGATCACCTCAATCACACTATCTGCTGGCACTGTAATCGGGCGATAACTCAATGTATGCGGACTGATAGGCACAATCGAAATCGCGTGCAGGTCGGGATGCATGATAGGTCCGCCAGCTGACAAGCCATAAGCAGTGGTGCCAGTGGGCGTGGCCAGAATCAGGCCATCAGCACGCTGGCGCGAGACAAACAGGCCATCCACATGCACTTCCAGCTCGATCAGGCGAAACGCACTTTTAATCACCACATCGTTCAACGCGACTGACTGCCACAGTGCCGCCTTGTTGCGAGAAACTTCCGATTGCAACAGCATGCGCGACTCAAGCTGGTAGTCGCCTTGCAAAATCTTTTCAATTTCGCCCAGCATATTGTCGGTTTGCAAATCGGTCAGGAAACCCAGGCGACCACGGTTAATGCCGATCAGGGAGACATTACTGTCACGCAGGGCGCGAGCCACGCTAAGCATGGTACCATCGCCACCCATGACCACTACCAGATCCGCTTTGTGGCCGATATTTTCCAGGCTGGCCAGTTCAAAACCTTCATGCCTGACAAAGCGGGCGGTCTGCTCTTCTACGCATACATGCAGCTCTTGTGACATCAGATACTGTACCAAACGCGTCAAGTCATCGCGCATGTTTTGCAGAGCTGACTCATCCATGTATTTGCCGACAATGGCAACCGAGCGAAAGTAAGGAAGCATGCGCGCATTAAAGCACAGAAGCCCTGAACTGAAAAGCACAGGGGGCTGTTATCCTGAGCATAAATCGGGC
>DATHWT010000226.1:0-4281 GCA_035460345.1 Methylophilus sp.
TTCCATGATTAATAGCTATTTTGGTACCGGAAAACTGCCTATGCGGTATCCAATTTATATTGCGATGGTGGCTTTAGCACGCTATCTGTTACTGGATATGAAGGAGATGACCGAGACACATATGTTGGCGGTATCTGCTGCAATTTTAATCTTGGCTATTTCCGTACTGGTCATGCGATTTGGGCATGCCAGGTATCCATATGAGGATATTCCCGAGCAAAAACGTGATTTGCTGTAAAGGGAGATGCAGCCAACATCGGCTTTTCCCTAAGCGGCAGCCAGTTCTTCGGTAATCATCGTGACCTGGTTCCGCCCTTGAGCCTTGGAGGTATACAAGGCCTGATCTGCACGATTCAAGAAACTTTCCGACGTTTCCCCCGGTTGATAAGCAGTCACTCCCAGCGAAATGGTGACGTTTGAGATCAGTTTGCTGGTCACATTGTTTTTAATGCTGATATTAGCCACATGCTGGCGGATGTTCTCTGCCACTTCCCTCGCGGTTTCCAGCGAGGTGTGTGGCAATAACAATACAAACTCTTCACCGCCATAGCGTGCTGCGGTATACCGGTTGCCGGAAACGGCTTTCATGATCCTGGCCACTGCCTGTATGACTTTGTCGCCGAACAAATGACCATAGGTATCGTTCACGCGCTTGAAAAAGTCTATGTCGCCGATGATCAGGCAAGTGTCCTCATGCGCAGAAGCTGATTCCAGGCTCTGTTTCAAGGCAACATCAAATCCCCTGCGGTTCATTAAACCTGTCAGTCCATCTGAAATGGCTTCCTGTTTGGCTTTGATGATTTCATTTTTTAAATCGGCAATCTCTTGCAAACTGCTGTGCAGCTGATGCTGCAATGTATGCATGGAATGCTGGATGTTGGCAGTTTCAGATAACAGGTCACCCATGTGACGCGCCACTTCGCCATCCAGTTGCTGAAGTTCACCAGACCAGGCATCCAGGGTTTTCCTGAATTGCGAGGTCTCCTGGCCGGCTTTGAATGTCGAAGCGCTGATATCCGACACTACATGATTGAATCGATCAACGATACTTTGCGCACTGTCAGCATCCAGGCTGGCGATATGTTTGTTGAAAAGCTGGGCAGTGCTTTTTTCGTTCAGTTTTTTTTCTTTTTCGATCAACGAATTGACTTCGTCTATCAGGTGCGCGTGTTCGCCGGACGAGTATTCGTACCAGACGGCATAGCTGACCGGATGAAAGGCAGCATCCTGCATCGACATATGCTGGATGGCCTGTCGCAGAAATTCTGCACTTTTTTCTTTACTGATTTCGTATTGCATCGTGTCTCTTAAGCGATGTTAAAATTCAACGCTAGTTATTTTTTTGATGGTTATCTATTACCTACCTAATGGTGTTAACGGATGGTCATGCGTTTTTTTGAGAGCAAAAATTAATAAAAACTGTAAATTATTTTTATCACTAAGTATTTTATTGATTTGTAAATTTCTCTACCTTGCCGAAAAGATGTCTATGGATAAGAATGATTTGATGCAACTGGTGACGCTGAAAATGCCCTATGGCAAATACAAGGATAGATTGATCGCCGATTTGCCCGGGCATTACCTCAACTGGTTTGCGCGCGAAGGCTTCCCCAAAAGCGAACTCGGGCGCTTGCTGCAACTGATGCAGGAAATCGACCATAATGGCCTGAAAGATTTGCTGCAACCATTACGCAGCCAGACCGGGGCCAGGCATGATTAGAAGGCTATTGGGATTGTACCTGCTGGGTATTTCCTTCCTCGGACATGCAGAAGAGCCCTGGCAGTCTGTCGCGTATTTACAGCAGGCATTTACCGAGATCGCCTTGCA
Organism: Methylophilus sp.; assembly: GCA_035460345.1. Taxonomy (GTDB): domain Bacteria; phylum Pseudomonadota; class Gammaproteobacteria; order Burkholderiales; family Methylophilaceae; genus Methylophilus. Next base: position 1,829 of record DATHWT010000226.1, read on the forward strand.
TAATGAATATAGCGTCGGTGAACAACCGGTACGCAAATGGCTGCAACCTGTCAAAGTATGGCTGGAACATCATACCGATCAGACTGAGCAGCACACGCTACTCACCAGATACCACTTTCAGCATCTAGCCAAGATCACCGGCCATCCCATCAGTTTCGCCAATTCGCGTCAGGAAGCCAATTTTATCGTGGTGTTCTCGCACTTGCAGTTGTGGCGCAATGACATTGCCCTTGTCAGCGGCGATTTGTTCACTAAACCACCCAATGATGCCGTCTGTGTATTTGGCTTGAACCTGGATCAAAAGAAAGCGATTACCAGGGCCTGGGTGGTGATTCCTGTCGATTATGCACAGGAGCACCGCCAACTGTTGTCCTGCATCGTCGAGGAAACCACACAGGCAATGGGATTGCCTAGCGATTCGGACAAAGTATTCCCTTCGGTGTTTAACGACCATACGCCAGAGTCGTTATTGACCGGCCTGGATGCCTTATTGCTGAAAATGCTGTATCAGTCTGCGATCAAGCCTGGCATGCGTGGCCCACAGGTCGAGCCTATACTCGCTAATATCCTGCAGAAGTGGCAGGCGGATGGCACCATTGAACAGGCTGAAAAAAATGTCAGGCAATCGGAGCTGTATGAAATGATGGGCTTCTGAAGCTGGGCTGGCGTTGAACCATTCCAGCAAATGCGCACCAAATAAGCTAAAATGCCCAACCATCCAGGATTACCTTTGAGTTTTTCCATGCACGAATTTTCGCGGCAAGAATTTTCCCAACGTCGTCAACAACTACTGTCCCGCATGCAGGCCGGGATCGCAGTCATTCCCACCGCGCCTGAAGTGACGCGTAACCGCGACAGCCATTATCCGTATCGTTTTGACAGTTATTTTTATTACCTGACCGGCTTTAAAGAGCCTGAGGCCGTGTTAGTGCTCTTGGCTGGCGTAGAAAACAAAAGCATTCTTTTTTGCCGCGACAAGGATATCGAGCGGGAAATCTGGGATGGTTTCCGTCATGGCCCGGATGCGGCCAAGACTGAATTTGGTTTCGATGAAGCCTATTCCATCAATCAAATGGATGAAATATTACCCAAGCTGATGGCGGATCAGCCCGTACTGTTTTATAGCCTGGGCAACGATACCGGTTGGGATGCCAAAGTTACTGGCTGGTTAAACACGGTACGTGCCCAAACACGCAGTGGCATACAGGCGCCTCAGGCGGTGGTTGATGTGCGTCAACACCTAGACAGCCTGCGCCTGATTAAATCCCCCTGGGAAATCGACCTGATGCGCCGCTCGGCAGAAATCGCCGCTGGTGCACACAATCTCGCCATGCAAGTGGCAAAACCCGGCAAATGGGAATACGAAGTCGAGGCGGAATTTCTGTACTCGTTTTACCGGCATGGAGCCCAGGCACCGGCTTATACCAGCATTGTCGCTGGCGGTGCCAATGCCTGCACCTTGCATTACAACGCCAATAATGCCGAATTGAAAGCCGGCGATCTGCTGCTGATTGATGCCGGTTGTGAATTGGATGGCTACGCTTCTGATATTACGCGTACTTTTCCTGTGAATGGTCGCTTTAGCGGACCACAAAAAGATTTATACGAGCTGGTGCTGGCGGCCCAGGCAGCTGCTATTCAACACGTCAGTCCACAACATCACTGGAATGCGCCGCATGAGGCTGCGCTGGATGTTCTGGTAGACGGTTTTATCCATTATGGGCTTTGCCAGGGTAGTCGGGATGAGGTGCTGGAGAATGGCGGTTACCGCCAGTTTTACATGCATAGAACCGGACACTGGCTGGGCCTGGATGTGCATGATGCCGGTGAATACAAAACAGTGGCGGGCGAATGGGTCATGCTCCAAGCAGGTAATGTGCTGACCGTTGAGCCAGGTTGCTATGTGCGCCCGGCGGATAATGTGCCCGAACATTTCTGGAATATCGGTATCCGCATTGAAGACGATGTATTGGTGACTGACAGCGGCCATGAAGTACTCACGGCCGCAGCGATTAAATCCGTCAACGATATTGAAGCGCTGATGCGTGATAGCGCGTAAAGATGAATACTCAAAAAAGGCCCCAGGTTTGAAGCAAACGGTGACTCATCCAGTGGTGATAGGTGGCGGCCCAGTGGGATTGGTGCTGGCATTATCGCTACAGCAGTCTGGCGTGCCGGTGACCGTGCTTGAAGCGCAGCAGCCGGGCGCGATGTACGGCGATGGCCGCGCATTGGCCTTGTCATACGGTACCCGCCAGGTGCTTGAACAATTAGGTGTTTGGAACAAACTGGCATCCACAGTCACGGCAATCGAAACTATTCATGTCTCGCAGCAAAAAGGCTTGGGTCGTGCTTTACTAAAAGCGAGCGAACATCAATTGCCAGCGCTAGGTTATGTCGTCTCTTATGGCGCATTGATGCGGGCCCTGGATGCGCGCATGGCTGAAACCGGG
>DATHWT010000227.1:0-12074 GCA_035460345.1 Methylophilus sp.
TAAAGGTCATTCAAACTCTCATCAATCAAAAAGGTATCAATAGAAAAAGGCTACTGAGAATCAGCAGCCTTCTTTTTCGTTTTGGCTATCAATCTATTAAATGATAATAATTATCATTTGTTCTAGCAATGACTTTTACTCAAAATCACTTATCTCGATAACTAATGTTGTATAAATCCAACTTAATAAATTAGCTAGTATTGCCAGGTGACCGTCGCCAACGCACTTGCCGGTGGCGCATAATAAGCCTGTGCGCCTTCTGCATACCTCAGGCTGGATAAGTATTTTTCATTGGTGACGTTGTATACATTGACCGCTGCATTCCAGTGCTTATCAATTGTATAGTTAGCCATTAAATTCAGAACAGCATATTGATCCTGCTTGTACCGGACATCGCCAATGTCTACATGCACATCACTTTGCCAGTTTACGCTTGCGCCTATCTTCAGATCCTCTATAAATGGCACTTTGTAGACAGTCGTAAGACGAACGAGATGCCTGGGGATAAATGGATTTACATTTTGGTTCTCATCATCTTTTACGCTCATCAGACGGGTATAACCGGCATTGATATTCAATCTTTCGGTTACCGCACCAGATACATCAAACTCGTAGCCTTTAGTTGTCGCCTTGATAGGTTTATACAGGGTCTGTGTAGGCGTTTGAGCGGCAAACTGGGCCTGGTTCTCTTGTACAGTTTTGAAGAGCGCAAATGAACTGTTTAATGTTTTATTGAACCACTCGCTTTTAATGCCAGCCTCGTAGTTCTTACCTTTTAATGCGGGAAGCAAGCTATTACTGAGGTTTTTTTCAACTTGCGGCCTGTAAATACCTGCATAGCTCGCATACAAGGAGTGTGTGTTATCCAGGTTATATACCGCACCCATATAGGGTGTGAACCTGTTGTTATCCTTGGCTTCTTGTGGCGCACCATAACTGATACCACTTAACTTATAACTTAACAGACTTCCGCCCACTGTCACCTTCAGATCATCAGCCGGATTGAGTTTAGCGGCGGTGTAAATATTGCTGTTTGTACTTTTATAATCTGACGACGTTGTTTTGCTACCGAACGTCGGTAACGGGAAGTTACCTATATCATCAAAACTGCTTGTAAAAGTATTGTTGAGTGCTTCAACGAAAAGAGTGTCTCCCTCGCGTGAATATTCTTTCATATAAGTTCTGCTTAGCGTAGCACCCACAACCAGCTCATGTTTGCGACCTGCAAATTCAAATGGGCCATTGGCATATACATCAGCCACATGATCTTTCGTTACAAAGTCGTAAATATAGGGAAAACTTTTGAATGTAATCAAACCAGTGCTGCGGTCTTCGTTACCTTCAATATAATGATGGCGTCCTTTTGAACTTACATCTTTGTGGGTTAACTGCCCTTTCAGCTTCCAGTCATTATCAAACTCATGTGTTAACTCGACAAAGCTGATATTGGTGCCTACGTTTCGATAACTCCAGTCAGGCGCGGTAGAAGCAGACACGTTGTAATTGCGTTTGCTGCCATCGGTATAAAGCAAAGGCAAGCTGCCAAAGTTATTACCGCTCGCATTGTTCTGCTGGTAAGTATGCCCAATAGCCAGGCTTGTGTTATCCGTTAAATCGGCTTCAATAACACCGTAAGCCACGTTCCTTTCGGTACTGTAGCGGTCCAGATAAGAGTTCCTGTTCTGGTTCGCCACCACCAGACGCCCACGCACACTGCCGTCCCCATTCAAGGCGCCAGACACATCTGCATCCAGGCGACGGTTATCCCAGGAACCCACAGAGGCATTTGCTTTAGCCTGAAACTCTCTGGTTGGACGTTTGCGGATAAAGTTGATAGTGGCAGAAGGGTTACCGATGCCTGTCAATAAACCATTGGCGCCACGTAATACTTCAATACGGTCATACAGCGCCACATCCAGATCGCCGTAGTTTGTACCACTAAAGCTGATCGGGGTACTAAGCCCGTCTATCTGGAAATTAGTAATGGTCAGTCCACGCGCCGTATATTCGGTGCGGTCCGTTTCAAACTGTTCAACTTTAATACCCGTTGCAAAGGACAAAGCATCATTCACACTGAACACACGAAAATCATCCAATAACTCGCGGGTGATCACTGAAATCGACTGTGGCGTCTCCCGAATGCTGGTATTTAACCGGGTAGCGGTTGAAGTAGATTTCACCGTGTATGACTTGGTTTTTTCTGAAGGTTGATCTATTTCGGCCTTGGAAGTCACTTTGACTTCAGGCAAAGCATCAACTTTTTCGTTATTGACCTGCTCTTCTGCAAGTGCCGAAACTGATGGAAACGCTAACATTAAAGCGAGAGTGATCGCATTGATACGATGAGAGTGCATAAAGGCTCCGATAAACACGTCTGCTTTCACCTAGAGTTAACTCTCTGGCGAGCAAATCCTGAAAGGTTGAGAATGATAACAATTATCATTCAATTACTCAAGAAGGTATTAGAGGTGCCTGCGAAAGAATGGACCGCCAGATTTTAATCAAGGGGGTGTTAGCTAATATGCTTTTTGCAACTTGCTGGGTGCGACAATGACTTCACCGTTTTGACTGACTGCGCTAATTAGGCTGACATCGTAAAGGGCCTCTAATAAGGGAATGGTCATCTGCTGGCTTGTATAGTCCCCAGTCATAGAGCCATCCTTAATGAATATCAGTCGCTCAAAGCCCTGCAATGCCTGGTTGATGTCATGCAGAATCGCCAGAATGGCATGGCCGCGCTGTGCCGCAAAAGTATAGATGGCATCCATTAAGCTGAATTGCAGGCCGGGGTCCAACGCTGCGAGCGGCTCATCTACCAGCAACAGGCCTTTTTCAACATCCCACAATTGAGCAAATACTCTTGCCATTTGCACACGTGCTTTTTCACCACCGGATAAGGTATCAAAGCGGCGATCTAATAAGTGCCCTGCACATGCCAGCTCTGCTGCCTGACGCACAATATTCTTGATATCAGGATCATACGCCCGTGCCACGCGGCCCAGCCCGATGACCAGTTCAACCGGCAAACCAAAAGCGACTTCGTGCGATTGCGGCAAAATGGCGCGGCGGCGGCTTAATTCAGCCAGTGACCATTCTTTCAGGTTACGTTGAAAAAATGTGGCCTGACCGCTGGCAGGGGTTAATTCACGGGCCAGCAATTTGAGTAATGTCGATTTGCCTGCGCCGCTAGGGCCCAGTACCGCAACACGCTCACCTGCTTGAACCGATAATGTAAAGGGGCCGAAAATACGTTTGCCCAGATTGATAGTGACATTTTGCAGTGTCAGCAAAGGCTTATGATGAGTTGGAAGAGACATGAATTATGTTCCCTTCCGGATACCGGCCAGCAACACCAGGAAGAAAGGCGCACCAAGCAAGGCGGTAAAGATCCCCACCGGGATTTCAGCTGGAATGGCCACGGTACGTGCAGCGGTATCTGCCACCAAAAGAATAATGGCACCTACCAGCATGGACAATGGTGCAAGACGGCGCTGGTCAGGCCCGATCACCAGCCGCACAATATGGGGCGCCACCAGGCCGATAAAGCCGATCATGCCGCACCAGGCAACGGCAAAGCCACACAATAAAGCGACCAGTGTAATGACACGCGCACGCAGATGACGCACATTGACACCAACATGTGCTGCCGTGGCTTCGCCTAATGCCAGGGCATTCATCTCGTTCACCAGGCGTCGTACATACCAGATGGCCACCAAAAGTAATGCCAGTAATGCCAACAGCAGTGGCCAGCTCGCGCCAGCCAGTGAACCTAAGGTCCAGAAAGTCAGGCTACGCAGTTGCTCGTCGGTAGCAAGATAAGTACATAAGCCAATCACCGCCGTGGCCAGGGCATTAAGTGCGATGCCTGTTAATAACAGTCCGGCAATCGAATCTGCCGTTAGCCAGCGCGCAACGGTATCTAATAGAAAACACACACCAATCGCGCCGGCAAAAGCCGTGACCGGTAATATCCAGTAGCGGAGTGAAATGGGAATATTGATATCGCTGTTAGCTAATAGCACAATGGTTAAAGCCGCAGCGCAAGCCGCACCGCTGGTGACGCCCAGCAAACCAGGGTCAGCCAGAGGATTACGGAACAAGCCTTGGGTCAGCGCACCTGAAAGCCCTAATGCAGCGCCTATCGATGCAGCAAACAATATTCGGGGCAGGCGCAGGTTCCACAGCACATAGGCGCCGCCGGTCAGCGGCTGGTCATCGCCTGCTTGCAGCAGTACCAGCCAGTCAACAGGCAGTACATTCACTGCACCCGCCCATGCCGCGACCCAGATACAGGTAATCAGGGCCACCCATAAAAACAAAGCTGGCCGATGAATCAGGCCAGCTGTTAAACGTGATGCAAACGGCATCACGCTGGTTGGAGCGCTCATCCGTTCATCGCTTTCAGCAGTGCGTTATCCAGTGCTGCGACTGCTTGTGGCAGGCGCGGACCAAAGCCCAGCATAAACATGGCTTCCAGCGAAGCGATACGACGTTTTTGCCCGGCAGGGGTTTGCGCCAGACCAGGCAGTTTCAACGCGCCATCAATACCGCCGACTACTTCCAGGCCTTGATCGGTAAATAGCACTACGTCAGGTTGCGCAGCGATCACGGATTCAGGCGTCAATGGTTTAAAGCCATTAAATCCCTGTACCGCATTTTGCGCGCCTACATAATGCATCATGGCTTCGGCACTGCTACCTTTGCCACCGACCATAATCTGGCTTGGACTGTGCGACAGCACAAACAGCACGCGTGGTGCAGGCGCTTTGCGGGCAACTATTGGCTCACGCGCTTTCTGCCAGTCTGCTTTCAATTTTTCCACCAGCTGGCTGGCCTGTGTTGGGCGTTCTATCAATGCACCGATGCGGGTAACTCTATCCAGCACGCCTTCAAATTTATCATTAGCGGATAGCACGGTGACCGGCACACCCGCAGCATTAATTTGCCTTAAAACAGCTGGCGGCCCTGCATCTTCAGTCGCCAGTACATGGTTGGGCGCCAATGCCAGTATGCCTTCACTGGATAATGTTCTGGCATAACCAACGCTAGGCAGCTTTGTCGCGGCTTCAGGGTAAAGCGAGGTGGTATCAACACCTACCAGCTCATGATGAGCCCCCAGCGCGTAAATGATTTCGGTTAGACCACCACCGATACTAACGATACGACGGGCTGTTTTTTTCTGGTTTTCAGCGGCCCACACCAAAGTCTGTGGCATGCAGGTGGCCGCAGCCAGTGCACCCATTTGCAGGAGGAATTGACGTCGAGCTTGTGATGATTCCAAATCATTCATATTGTTGTTCAATTCAGACATAGTTCGTGATCCTTGAGCAGTGCTTCTACTAGCGCGCGCCACTCGGTAAGTTCAGGTTTTCCAGGTTTGCGTTCACCGAAGAACATGGCAATCACATTACCCTCAGCATCAAACAGTTCCAGCGCCGTGACCAGGCCATCTACGGTTGGCTTGCGCACCACCCAGGCACTGGCAATATGGTCTTCGCGCAAATGCAGGTTAAAGCCGGGATCCAGCACATTAAGCCAGGGGCCCATCACCGCCACTTTTTTGATCATGCCGGAATGAATCTGCACCATGCCAGGGTTGGCGACAAAGATCATAACTGCAACGCCGTCATTGGCCGCGGCTTCCAGCACCTGACGGGCGCTTTCCAGGTTCACCTGTTGCACATACTGTTTTTCAGCAAGTCGCATGCTTTGCAGTCGCGAAACACCATACTGCTTAAGTAAACCAAAAAAGTCATGCGTATCTTGCAGGGCGCGCCACGCGGCGTGAAATCCTGCCACATCGATCTCGCTATCAGGTTTATCTACTGGCAGCGGTGGCGCATGCGTGGTTGTAATACTTGGGGTTTGGTTCTGATCGGCAAAGTGTTTGACGAAGGCCTCATAGGCCTCGACATCGCTTTGCGGTTTGATAAATACCTTGTGAATGGCAGTGCCTCCAGCATCAAAAAACTGCAGGCTTCGCTGCACGCCTTTTTCAACGGACTCTGACACAGCAAAGCCATGCGTCCAATGACTATAAAATGCACGCAAATCAATCTCGCCACCAAGCACTAGCCCAACATGCCCGGCATCGCTCACATTCTTGTAGACGCCGGTTTTTTCATGCACACATGAAATATTGCGCGTCAGCGCCATCACTTCGCCCAGTGGCTGCAAAGCTTTGAGCAGTGCTGCCCAGTCAGCTTGCAACCTTGTCGCATGCAGCAAAGCAGTTTCTTCGTGTACTCCCGCATGAGCTGCAATCAGTTCGCCTTCAGAAATCTGCAATTTTTCTGCGATATCTCTATGGCGCGCTTTAGCCGACTGACGCTCAAAGGCAAATTGCTGACGTATGGTTTCCAAACTAGTCGTTGCTAAATCAGCACTCGTCACCGCATCCACCACTGTTAGGCCAGCTCATCCAGTTTTTGTTGCGCAACTGCGTCTGGCGCTGCATGACCCTGGTCATTGCGATGGGTGATCTGTAATAAATCCTGGCCATTCAAGTGATAGGCTTTAGCAAAACCGGCCACATAACTGCCGTGGGATGGGGTTAATTCCACCATATGGAAGTCGGTGAGCTTGCCAATCGCATCCATAAATTTGCCAAATTTCTCGTAGAAAAGTGCCATCACTTCATCAAACTTGGTGCTGCTTCTTTCGACTGCTTGTGCGGTGCATTTGAATACCAGGCGTTTTCTGGCAAACAGGTGACCTGCGTCTTTCTCACTCTCTACAAACATCGCAGAACACAGGCCAGTTTCACGCAAGTTGGCACAATGCGTCGCCAATTCACTGACGTAGATATAAAACTTGTTATCACGCTCTACATAAGCAGCATAACTTGCCTCTGGTACACCCTGTGCATTGACACTCGCCAGTTGCACTGTTTTAAACAAACCCTTGAACGCAATGGCTTCTTCGCCCACTGATTGAAGTTTTTCCTGATCGGTCATCTTGAATTTCCTTAAAAGACATTAATTACAGAGGCATCGATGTGGTAACAAAGGCTGCAGGAGTAATGGTTAAAACAATAGTCATGCACGCTTTTGATTCAGACTATAGATATCGTGTGATAGCTCAAAAAATCTGAAAGAAGGGCTGTACTAACGGAGAATAGTAATAAATTCTGACAAAGCCTATTCTACATGAGAAGCATTCCCATTTTCAAGTAGCACTCAGCAAACATGGCGTGTCTTTGCCATAGTTAACATGGAGTATGCGCCAAAAAATTCAGGAACCCTACACCAGGAGAACCATAATCCAGAAAAACCGTAGACGATGAGAAGCGTAAAGCATTTGCATGCGGATCTGCCCGAGTAATTTCAGGCAAAGGTAAACACTCGACAAATGGCATAAAAAAACTCCCCTACCTTGATGGATAGCGGAGCTTTTCGAAACTTGCTTTGATTATCTAAATAAGCACTTAGATCAGTTTCAGCGTGCCCTTCATCAAGGCAGCATGACCTGGGAATGAACAGAAGAATACATAGTTACCAGCCGCGTCCAGCTGAGAAGGTGCAAAAGAAGTACTTGCGCTTTCGCCACCACCGATGACAGTCGTTGCCGCCACTACGCGTGCATCCTGTGGTTTCACATATGACTGAGCTGGGCCTGCTTTGCTGCCATCCTGCAATACGCCTTGCTCATCAGCCTGTTTGCTCACGACCAGGTTATGACCCATGATTGTTTTCTTCATGGCGCCTGCATGCTTCAGGTTAATAGTGAATGATTTACAGGCTTTTGGCACAGCAATTTCTTTTACGCTGAATGTCATCTGGTCTGTGGCATCTACACTCACATCACATTTATCAGCTGCTTGCGCAGGCTGTTGCAGCAAACAGATTGCAGTACCAGCGACAGCTAGTAATTGTTGCCATTGTGTACGTTTTAAATTCATGATTTCTCCGTTTCATCCATAACAAAAAAATTAGCTGGCCACTGAAGTTTTCACTCGCTGGCTGGCTGGGGCTTTAAAACTGCCTCAAGCAAACTTAGTTTCAGGCAATATTAACTTTTTCAGCCTTTCGCGCATCCGCGCGTGGCTTTATCCAATAATAATAAGCGGCAATGACTATCGGCAGTGCAACTGCGGCATCAGACATCAACTCGCGCGCGTCATCTACCAGCAAGGCAGTCAGCAGGCCGGCAAAAGACACAACGGCGATGACAGCAGGCCATAAAAAAATCTGTTTTAATGATTTATTCCGCATACCTATTCGTGCTCATCAGTTAGCTTTACTCAATATAGGACGCGTAGTCGACGCTGGTAAGTATTGATGGCGTTTTTTCCACCAAAGTTTCAGGCCGGTCCACAAAACGATGATGCTTAGCACATCAAGTATCGCCCAAATCCCTTTCAGGCTCATGCCACCATAATCGCCAAAATGTAAAGGTTGAGACACCAGTAATGCGACCAGGTACCAGGGTAAAGGACGGCTGTCGGTTAATGTTGCATTCTGCGCATCGACCAATACCGGCTTGAACAAGCGCTTGGTCAGCGGACTATCGCCACGCATGAAAATACCGTAATGGTGTTTGCTGGTGTAGTCAGTGCCAGGGAAAGCAATAAAGCCTAATTGCATGGCAGGTTCGGCTTTTTGCGCAACCTCTAATGATTGCTGCAAAGAAGCAAACTGCGTGGGAGGCGGCAAGTTTTTATATGGCGCGATCATTTGCGACATCTGGTCAAATTGCCAGTATTTCACCAGTAAATCTGACCAGGCGTTAATCACACCAGTGGCGCCCACCACCAGAAACCAGCTCAAAGTCACGATGCCCAGCATATTATGAATATCCAGTCGCTTGAGTTTTTCACCACGCTGGTGGCGTATTTCACCGAAGGGCAGTTTGCGCATAAAAGGGGCGTAAAGCACTACACCGGAAATAATCGCAATCACCAGCAGAAAGCCCATCAGGCCCAAAAACAGCATACCAGGCAAACCGGCAAACAAATCCACATGCAGCTTGAAGACGATATACATAAAGCCTTCTTCAGCGGGTGGTTCACCTAACACCTGCGCGGTGCGCGCATCCATGACTACATACTTGAAGCCACTGGTGGCGTCTGTGGTTTTGGCCATGCTGATAGTCCACTGCAATGGCTCGTCATCGTCCCGGTACATATACAAAGGGACAAATCCGGGATTCTGTTTTTTTGCGGTCGCCAGCAGGCTGTCCATACTCGCCATAGCCCCGTTGTGCTGGATATCCGGGGTGGCAATATGATCACCCAGCCAGTCATGGATTTCATGACTGAAAATCAGCGGCAACCCGGTCAGGCACAGCAATAACATAAATACTGTACAGATCAGGCTGGACCATTTATGGATCCATGCCCAACGCCTTATGGATAGTTGTGTCATATCAAACTACCTGGGACTCTATTTATTGCTGTGGTTGGCTGACAAAACCGACTTTTTTCATACCGGCTGTTTGCGCCTGCGCCAACACTTCGGCCAGTACCTGGTAGCGAGTGTTTTTATCAGCACGAATCTGCAATTCCGGTTGTTGCTGTTTGACGCTTTCGTCTTTCATACGCATCACTAGTGTTGACTGGTCGATTTCAGCATCATTCCAGTACAGCTTGCCATCTGCATCTACAGCAAGGTCTATCACTTCCGGCTTTTCTTCCTGCGGTTGCGAAGTCGCTTGTGGCAGGTCAATCTTCACCGCATGTGTGAGCAAAGGCGCAGTGATAATAAAAATCACCAGCAGCACCAGCATCACATCCACCAATGGCGTGGTATTGATCTCACTCATCGGCTGTGTGTGCTCACCGGCACTGAATGGATTGTGACCCATCATGAGTTGCCACCCTTATTCACCACCCTGGCGTGAATGTCTGTCACATTGGCTGACTTGCTACCGAGCTTTATCATAAGCGGCGCCCCCGTCGTCAGCAGCGTATGCAGATCCTGGGCAAAACTTTCCAGCTCGGCCATAATGCCACGATTAGCCTTGATAAAGGCGTTGTAAGCCAGCACAGCCGGAATCGCCACTGCCAGACCGATCGCCGTCATGATCAACGCTTCACCCACTGGCCCGGCCACTTTATCAATAGTAGCAACACCCGATTGGCCAATCGCTGTCAAGGCGTGGTAAATGCCCCACACCGTACCGAACAAGCCCACAAACGGCGCAACACTGCCTACCGATGCCAATACCGACAAACCAGTGTCCAGGGTAGCCTGCTCCTGCGACAAGGTACGGCGCAACTGACGCGCGATAAACTCATCCTGGCTACAGGCAGCGCCTAGTGATTGTGCTGCATATTGCTGATGATGCTGTGTCGACTCAACCGCAGTCAGCGCCAATCTGTATGCAGGAGAAGGCTGCTTGGATTCCTGCAGTGCTTCCTGCAGGGTCGCCTTACGCCAGAAGTGACGCACATAAGCGCTCACCTCACGCTTGTGTTTGAAAACCTGCCATGATTTAACCACCACAAAATACCAACTCGCTACCGACATGGTCAACAAAATCAGCGCAACAATCACTGACACAACGCCACCCTCAGTGATAAATGCCAACCCGCTCGTAGATTCCATTAAAAAATTTCCTTTCAGATCAAACTTATATATTTAAATGAGCTATTTAATTGAGTGTAAACGCCAACGGCACAATGACATACGCACTTAATGTTTTACCGCCTTTACGCGCTGGCTCAAACCGCCATTGCTTTACCGCATTCACTGCAGCAGTATCCAGGCGTTCAAAGCCACTGCCCTTTGATATTTCCACAGTCTCCGGGCGACCATCAGTCGATACCAGCACTTTCAACAATACACGGCCCTCTTCACCGGCGCGTTTAGCCAGTTTGGGATATTCGGGAGGCGGATTATTAAGGTAGGCCACGCCAAATTTTGGCGGCTCCTCTTTTTCTTCAACCACTTCCTGTTTAGGGGGGGCTGCTGGCGCCGGGGCAGGTTTAGCAGAAGCTGCTGCAGGGGCTTCCATAGGCGGGGCCGCGGGTTGCGTGCTGGCTTCAAACCGGGGCGTATCAGCAGTCGGCTCCACGATGCGCTCAACCACTGGGGTGGGCCGCTCAACTGGTTTGACGGGAGTTTGTTTTGGTTTGATGACCGGTTTTTCAACCGGCTTTTGCTTGATGATAGGCACCACTTCAGGCGCGGGCGCTTCTTCTTTTTTTGCAGGCAATGTAATCAGGGAAACAGTCATTGGCTCCGGCTTGGGCGGGATGACTGGCACTTCTGCATGGATAAACACCCACCAGATCAGCGTGGCATGCAGCAGTACAACTGCCAGCATGCCCGCCCATGACCAGCGCTGTTGCTTGTCACGTTTCAGCCAGGCCTCTGTCGCCAATGCCGGCCAGCGGAAAACACCAGCCAATGGCCTGAGTTGACGATGATGGAGGCTCATATCAGGAACCTTGGGAGCTTGCGCCCGCGCAGGCCTCAAAAGCAAGCCTGCTATAGATTCACGCTGAAACATCCACACCCATCCTCATACTTGTAAAAATAGCTGGAAATCAAGTTAATGCGCATCATTATCATATCAGTTTACTCAAAAACTGCCATTTTGAGTCTATAAAAGCATTTTATTACGCTGTTTTATGGTCACAATTAAGGCAATTCACAGCTGGTTCATCAATACTTTTTTCACTCAGGGCGAAAAAAGCAACAAACCACCAGGAAAAAATCAGATGATGAGTAATGATGAACACCAATCTTAGCCATTGCATCATGACAATATCAGTACTAATTTGCTTAAGTCTGCAGCACGTTAATCATTAACGCGCGACGATTTAATCAAATGGTTGGTGTCGCTACCAGGCAAGATGACCGCACTTCTGGCATCTCCCAACAATTGCCCGGCATCAACTCCGCTAATTGCAAATAGTCTTACAGCCCCTGGTTTACGCAAAGACTAAAGACATTGGTTGCAATTAGTTATTCATTCCTATATGATTGGACCCCAAAAAAAAGCCGACTTACATGCAAAAGCACAGCGGCATCAGATTTCAAGGAACACCCTTACCAGGGGTAATTTGGCGCATAAAAAATACGCCTATTTGAGCAATGACATGTTGGGGTTAGGAGCATTGCTCAAAC
>DATHWT010000228.1:0-15429 GCA_035460345.1 Methylophilus sp.
ACGGTCAGTATCCAGGCGCCTAGCGCCAGAAACGGGATATTGGAAGGTGGATAAGCGTGCAATTTTCCCTCTTTGGTATAGCGACCGTTGCGGGCACCTAGCAGTATCACGGCTGCAAGGGCGATCCAGCCGCCCATGGCATGTACGACGATAGAACCGGCAAAGTCATGGAAGCTGGCGCCAAAGCTGGCTTTTAACCAGTCCTGGAAACCGAAATGGTTGTTCCAGGCGATGCCTTCAAAAAACGGATAGACGAAACCGACGATGAGAAAAGTGGCGGCCATCTGCGGATTGAACTTGGCGCGTTCGGCAATGCCGCCAGACACGATGGCCGGAATGGCAGCAGCAAACGTCAGCAGGAAAAAGAATTTGACCAGGTCGTAGCCACTTTTAGCCGCCAGTACATCTGCGCCGCTGAAGAAGTTAATGCCGTAGGCAATGCTGTAACCAATGAAAAAATAGGCTATGGTAGACACACAAAAATCCACCATGATTTTTACCAGGGCATTGACCTGGTTTTTCTGACGTACGGTGCCGACTTCCAAAAACGCAAAACCGGCGTGCATTGCCAGCACCATAATGGCGCCAAGCAATACAAACAAGACATCATTAGCTGACACTAATGCTTCCATTTCGCTCTCCGAATAATATTTTAATGAATGGCGTTTTGCCTGCAGGCACGCCTTTTTTCTAAAATTCGCAGAGGATAAGCAATTATCAGACCATTATTACATGGTTGATTTTAAAGGAATTAGTTTTTAACGGACTTTGAAATTGCACCAATATTGAACCAGTGAAAGTGCATTGCACTGTTTTAGTGCAAGCAACTTGCGCGGGTTCAATACTGCCGATCACATGATTTCAGAAGGTTGCAATTGTTTGAACATTTCTTCCGCATCAGGGTGTGCCGCCCAGAAATAATAGAATTCACGCACCGCATTCAGGAAGAGATGTCGGGTATGTTTAAGATTGAACAGCGGCAGTGTTGCATCGGCCGTAATACGGTAGGCGTTTTTCTCGGATAACGGGGCGTCGCGCAAACGTAACAGCATCAACTTGGCCATACGCGTACGGACTTCAATATCCATTTCCACTTTTTGATCCATGGACTTCAGCGCTTTGACATAGCCATTCAGCGCCCATAGTTCAGAAGTGGCGAATTTCTCGGCTTGCAAGGCGGGCCAGACCGACTGCAAATCGATCACAGCCGGTTGCCAGCCTATCAGGTGCAATTCAAAGCCCACCGTATCTGCATATTGCATCACAGCTTTGACATCGCCGCGCCAGAATGGATAAAACTCGCGGATAATGGTGAGGAGTTCCGGCCAGCGCTGTGCCGGCTTATCTTCGAGGCAATCATCGACTGCTTTGCGATAAACCGCACTGGTACAGTCTTGATTTTTCAGCATTGGGCACAATTCACTTAGTAGGGCATCGCGTTGCGCCATGATGGCGGCATCCGCCCCCTTGCCATGCAATAAATTATAATAAGCCTGGATTGCGTCTGTTTCGCGTGATGAACTCATGGCACACTGTACTGAATTGATAATAAGGAATGTAGATTTTGGCACTGACTCACTTGCATCATACACCGAAATGCGGCTCCGGTTCACAGGAGAAATCGAATGGCTGAATGGACATTACTGGCACTCATGGTGGCTGGCGCATGGTTCTGGATAGACTCTGTTTCCAAGCGCGAAATTGCACTAAAACTGGGGCGGCAGCTGGCCGAGCGCTGGCAATTGCAATTCCTGGATGAGTCAGTCGCCTGCTCGCGCGTCGGCTTTGCCAGGGACGGTAATGGCCGTATGCAGTTACTGCGCACCTATACATTTGATGTATCCAGCCAGGGCCTGGAACGCATGGCCTGTCATTTGCAATTGCGTGGCGGGCAACTGATGTCCTGGCATATTCCGCCCTACGCTACGCAATAAATGAGTGTTGGCCGCTTTGCCCCCTCACCCACCGGGCCTTTGCACTTTGGCTCACTGGTCGCGGCAGTCGCCAGTTATTGCGATGCCAGAAAACGTGGTGGCCAGTGGCTGTTGCGGATTGAAGACGTAGACACCACACGTAGTATCAAAGGGGCTAGTGCAGACATTATCCGCACACTGGCGCAATATGGCTTTGTCTGGGATGGTGAGGTGGTTTACCAAAGCCAGCGTAGTGCGCTTTACCAGCAGGTGTTGGATCAACTGCAAGCTGACAAGCTGGTTTATGCGTGCACCTGCTCACGCAAGGAGATCGCTGACTCAAGCACCCTGCAAGGCATTGAAGGGGCCATTTATCCGGGGACTTGCCGGATCCATATTGCACCAACGGATGTCCCTGCCGCCTGCCGCCTAAAAACCCATGATACAGAAGTTAGCTTTGAAGATGTCATTCAGGGCCGCCAGCAACATCACCTGCCAACTGCCATTGGTGATTTTGTGCTCAAGCGGGCGGATGGTGTATTCAACTACCAGTTGGCGGTAGTGGTTGACGATGCTTTACAGGGGGTGACCCATATCGTACGCGGTGCCGATTTACTCAATTCCACCACCCGCCAGATTCATCTGCAACAGTTACTGGGCTATGTCACACCGGTGTATGCGCATATTCCTGTAGTCATTAATAGCGACGGCCAGAAGCTCAGCAAGCAGACACTTGCACAAGCGTTGCCTGCAGACAACACCAAAGCCACCTTGATTGCCGCGCTCACATTTTTACAACAGCCGCTGCCAGATAATATGCATCTTTTTTCAATGGATGAGATTTGGCAATGGGCAATATCACACTGGCAATTGCCACGGATCATGCCAGCGAATCACAGTGAATCCTAGTCATCAATGGTAAAATAACGGCATGAGCCTAAACCTATACCAAGACCAATTACACCCGTTTATTTTTGAACAGTCCGCTGTACGCGGCAACTGTGTACACCTGGATCAAAGCCTGTTCACTGCGCTGGAGCACCAGCCTTTACCCCCTGCCGTGAAAAAAGTGATCGGCGAATTTACCGCTGCAAGTGTGCTGTTAACCTCCACCCTCAAAATGGAGGGCAAGCTGATTCTGCAATTGCAAAGTAAAGGTGCACTGCAGTTACTGGTGGTTGAATGTACTTCTGAACTGGATATCCGCGCCACCGCTAAAATACATGAACAGTTACAGGGTGACAGCCTGAGCGACTGGCTGGAGCAAGGCCAGTTGGTGATCACGCTGATGCCGGAAGAGGGCGAGCCCTATCAGGGCATCGTGCCTTTGGAAGGCGACAGCATTGCCAGCATACTGGAAAACTACATGTTGCGCTCGCAGCAGATTGATACCAGATTATGGCTGGCCGCCGAAGGTGACCGTGCCGCCGGGTTACTGGTACAGAAGTTACCGCAACAGCAAGAATCTGACCTGGATTGCTGGAACCGCATCCAGCATCTGGCCGGGACCATCACCGACAGGGAGTTACTGGACCTGGATACTGAGACGTTATTACAACGCCTGTTTGATGGCGAAGAATTAAGGCTGTTTGATGGCCGTCCTGTGCGTGCGTTTTGCAGCTGTTCGCAAGCCAATGTGACCAACATGCTTGAAATGTTAGGCCTGGCGGAAGTGCGCAGCATCCTGGAAGAACAAGGCAGCGTGCAGATTCAATGTGATTTTTGTAATAAACAGTATGTGGTCGATGAGCAGGAAGCGCTGGCTTTATTTGACGGTGATGACGAACACGAAATTACGCACTAGCTTGACGCCATCAAGCCAGGCTTATGCTCAGCGATGGATAAATTTAATCTGTCATTCGCTGGCGCCTGCACTCAAACAGGGCTATCGCGGTGGCAGCAGCGGCATTCAGTGATTCCAGTGCCAGCACACCTTGATGCGCCATCGGGATACTGACACAGGTTTGCACCGCATGTTGTAAACCGGCTGAGATCCCGGCGCCTTCGTTACCCACCGCAAACAGCACCGGCTCTTGCAACGGTTGCGCAAACAGGCTGTCACCCTGCATGGTCAACGCCAGGGTACGACCGGCAAACCCTTGCACCACTTCCAGCGCAGCTACATTTTCAACCAGAGGTAAAATTAATTGTGCACCCTGGCCGCCACGTAAAGCCTTGGGTGACCAGGCATCGGTGCAGCCCTGGGTCAGGTAAGCGACTTGCACACCGGCCGCGGCCGCTGTGCGTAATATGCTGCCTAAATTACCCGGGTCCTGGATATCTTCAATCAGCAAGGCAAAATCGACGCTGGCTGGCAGAGGGATTTCCGGCACCGGCACCAGGGCCATAATGCCGCTACTGCTGGTGACTGGTGCCAGATCGGCAAACATCAGTGTGGGCAACATGATGGTATCTACATCCACCAAATGCTGCATCAGGTCGGTTGCTTCCAGGCTGCTTTTACCCTCGGGAATAATCATCAGTTGCGGCTCCCCCTGCGTTTGCACGTAGGCTTCGATCAGATGCACGCCTTCAAGCAGGGTTAAATTGCTTTTTTTACGCTCGCGGGCGTTGTCGGCCAGCTTGCGCAAGTGTTTATAGACGGGGTTATCGCGGGAGGTAATGTGTTTGAAAGCCATGCCCGCATTGTACGTGAGTCGGAGCAGGCATGACAGACATCGCCCAAAAAGCCAGCTGGCATGAAAGCCTTTCACAGCAAGCCCGACACAGGATTCGCGTATAATTCGCGCCATGGCTAAAAAACTCAATCTGGAACGTATCCTGCAACGGCAAGGTTTTGGCACACGGAAAATGTGCCGCATCCTCATCATCAATGAACAAGTCACCGTCAATGGCGAGCTCTGCAATGACCCTGACGCGCTTTTCTCGCTTGAAGACCTGCATTTCACGATTGAGGGTGAGGCGTGGGAATATCGCGAGCACAGCTACCTGATGATGCATAAACCTGCTCATCATGAATGCTCGCACAAAACCCAGTTTCACCCGACCATTTATTCCCTGCTACCGCCGCCGCTGGTTGAACGCGGCATTCAGTGCATAGGCCGGCTGGACGAAGATACCACCGGGCTGATTCTGCTGTCGGATGATGGCCAGTTTATTCATAAGGTCAGTTCCCCCAAGCACCATGTGCCAAAAATCTACGAAGTCACATGTAAACATGCAGTGAGCGATACTGATCTGCAAACACTGCTGTCAGGCGTCAAACTGATTGATGAAGAACAAACCATCACTGCGCTGGAAGTCACGCGCCTTTCAGACTATATGCTGCATATGACGTTGGAAGAAGGTAAATACCACCAGGTCAAGCGTATGATTGCCGCGATGGGCAACCGCGTTGAATACCTGAAGCGGATTAAAATCGGCCGCCTGGTCTTGCCTGAAGATTTGCAGCCGGGCGAATGGCGCTGGTTATCAGAGCAGGACCTGGCAGCCCTCAAACCCTGATTGTTCACTGAACTGCGGTGAGAATAAATATAGTATCGAATAAATTCATCATACATTTATAGACTAAAGGAACGTTATGACCTGGCTGGTACTAGTGATTGCCGGTTTGTTTGAAACCGCCTGGGCGATAGGCTTGAAATATACCGATGGCTTTACCCGTTTCTGGCCCTCTTTCTGGACTATTATTGCGATGGTGATCAGCGTCTGGCTGCTGGGCTTGAGCGTCAAAACCTTGCCGGTGGGCACTGCGTATGCCATTTGGGTAGGAATAGGTGCTGTCGGCACAGTGATTCTAGGTATCTGGCTGTTTAACGAGCCAGTGTCGCCATTGCGGATCATCAGCCTGCTATTGATTGTTGCCGGGATTATCGGCCTGAAACTGGCCTCGGCCAGTTAAATAGCAGGGTTAAGAATCAACGCTGCTACCCTGTTTATCTCCAATTAGCGCCTGGCTACCAAGGCTTTATGGGCGCGGCGCTGACTGTGATTGACAATACGCAAGCGTTAGAAAAATCACTTACCGGACTCCACCGGATGATCAAACGTTGGTTCTTCAGAAAGAAATAGCCTGGATATCGCCTGGCTTAATCATGCTTGTGATGACCACGGCCATGACCATGTTTCTTACCTTTTTTTACCACGGTAGCGTTTGACGTAAGGGTCAGGCTCATCGATCTCTTTACCGATCACCGCCCCACCGGCACCACCCACGCCAGCACCTATCACTGCGCCTGCAGTGGTACCGCTGACAGTCCGGCCTACAGCTGCCCCCGCCGCGCCCCCTGCGGCACCACCGATGATGGCGCCGGTTTTACCGCCGCGCCCTGTCGTCACAGCCCCACCTAAACCACCGCCGACCGCTCCACCTAATATTTCGCCAGTACTGCCATCCAGTACACTGCCTACTGCGGTACCTGCTGCCGCGCCAAGTCACCGCCAAGCCCTGTTTCGAGGTTATCAGCCAGAGCTGGGCTTGAAATCATGGCCATTGCAGCAATCAACATGCAGACTTTCAAATACTTCATTTTCTTATTTGAACCGCTCTGTTTAGAATGGTGTTATTTTAAACGCTTAGCTAACAATTTATTGTTAAATTAATTTATGCATATTCAATCCCAACCAACTTTTAAACGCGCCTGTCTTGGCTTACTAATTATTTTTAACTTGGCAGGCTGCTCTGAACCTATGCCGCCACCGGCTGAGCAAGCTATCATCCGCAGTTTCAATCCGGACCGCTATCTGGGTAAATGGTATGAGATTGCCCGTCTGGATAATTCTTTTGAAAAAGGCCTGGAGCAAGTCACCGCCCATTACAGCCTGCAAGAAGATGGCACGATCAAAGTCGTGAACCGTGGTTTTAACACTGAGGAAAAGAAGAGTCATGAAGCGATTGGTATTGCCAAGTTTTTGGATGGACCTAATGCTGATGGAAGCCGTACAGGGAAACTGAAAGTATCGTTTTTCAGGCCTTTTTATGGCGAATACAATATTCTGGAACTTGAGCAGCAGCTGAGACTTGAAAAGCCGGAAGAAGAGAAGCGCGATTACCAATATGCATTGGTCAGTAGCGGGCGCCAGTATTTATGGATTCTGTCACGTACGCCACAACTCGAAGATAAAATTAAACAGCAACTAATCAGCAAGGCAAAGCTTCTTGGCTTTGCTACCGACCAATTACTGTTTATCAGACAGGTCAACCAGGTCGAGCACAAACCCGGTTGACATATGATGTTCCAGCAGCATTAATTCCTGCTTGGAAGACCCTCGGGAGGGTTGCCCTTCCCGATCTGTTCATTGCGTTTCAGATTGTGCTGCCTCGCCACCGCTGGCAGCAGGCGTTTTTTCCTGTGCTGCATCAGAATCTACTGGCACAGCTGCCAGTTCATAGCGCCATTGACCCAGCACCGCATACACACCATCAGACTGCTTGGCAATTTGTGTAGCGACTTCGGCATCCTGCTTTGACGCTACCAGGCCGGACAACTGCACTACGCCTTTGGCATCTGAATCCACCTGCAAGGCTGAAGTATCGATACCATGGTTTTTCAAACTGGTTTTCACATTCTCAACCACGGTATCACTAGGCAAAAACTTGTACATAGGCTCAGCGGCAGGCAATGCATGCACATTCGCACTCATTAACATAGAAACAAGTACACCAGCTGTCATATAAAATTTAGTATTTTTCATGATGCTTCCTTTGGTTAGAAGGCGAACTGTCCACGTCGTCGAGGATGAATCGTCAACACATGTTTCTTTGGACAGCCCACCGAAAAAAAAGAGCAAGCTACTTCTTTGGGAGAGGTACGTAGCCTGCAAAGGGTGTTTAGTTAACCTTTAACTACGATCGCGTTCTTAACAGATTTCACACCCTCAACGCTGGAAACCAGTTCTTCAGCTTTGGACTTAAGGGATGAATCTGAAACAAAACCACTCAGCAATACTTGACCTTTGTGCGTTTCAACACTGATCTTCAGTGATTTCAAAGCTTCTTCTTCCAACAGGCGCGCTTTCACTTTAGTAGTGATCCAGCTGTCAGACATGGCGGTTTTGATCGCTTTTTGGCCGGTTTTTGTTTTCAACTCGGCATATTCTTCATAGGTCAGACTGCCATCATTGTCGCCATCAAAGGTTTTAAAGTCTTTTTCCTTTACGCCTTTATCAGCCTTGGCTTCTGACCAGTTCAACGTCTCATTGGCATTTTTATCCAGCGAATTAAATTGCTGCAGATATGGTTTATCGCCATTTTGAACTTCGTCAATATCAAATGCGAATGCGTTTAAGGTAATTGTTGCTGCTAATAAGCCACCAAAAATGGTCGCTTGTTTGAATGTTGTGTTTGACATGCCTGTCTCCTTTTTAATTTTATTGAATTTTACTAAGTGCCCACATACATTTGTAGTGTCATGGGGAGCAATGATAGAGGTGAGCAGAAAGACGGTCAGTCGTCCAATGACTGAATCGATTGTCAGAATTTGACTACATTATTCTGGAGCAACGAAAATGCTAGAAAGAAGCTTCTTCTTTGAGGTAAGGCAATAGCACGCGTGTGCTTGCGCCTTGTTGTGGTGAACTGAATATTTCGTAATGACCACCAATCGATTCAACGCGGTTGCGTAGGCCATTAATACCAGTGGAAGTATTGTTCAGATGACTGGTGTCAAAGCCAACACCGTTATCTACAATCTCGACTTTGATATATTGATCATCGTGCAAAAGATGTACGGCCACCTTGGTCGCCTGGGCGTATTTACTGCAATTGTTGAGGCTCTCTTGCACCACCCGGTAAATAATCAGGCTCAGGGTTTCATTAATCAATAGCTCACGCTCAGGCATGATGACATCCATTTGCCATTGATTACGCCCGCTTGCCTCCTCCAGCAGGTTTTTCAGGGAGGCATTCAGGCCAAATGTCTTGATCATGGAAGGATGCAGGTTCTGTACAATTTCTCTTTTGAAATTGATACTGCGGTCCAGATATTGATTGGTCTTTTTGAGTTTTTCTGTGACTTGCGGTAACTCATCTTTAAGATGCTTGATCGCCCAGGAAATATCCATCTTGATAGCGGTTAACAGGGAACCCAGCTCGTCATGCAGTTCCCTGGATAACTGAAAGCGCTCACGTTCAACATTGGTTTGCGCCTGCAATGCCTCGCCTTGCAGCTTGGTACGCAAGCCTTGTATATTGCGTTCATATTCGGTATTTTCATTGGTGAGTCTTTCGTGCAGCTTGGCTTTTTCAGCCAGCTCACGCAACAAACGCTTGATTACCAACACGACCAGAGACACGAAAATAAGCGGGCAAGCCATGACAAACCAGCGCATCATGCGGCGCGTGTTATTACGCGTATCGGCCAGTTCAGCCCGGTAATCGGTGACCTGTTTTTCAAACTGGCGCGACAGCATCTGAATATTGCGGCTTTCCTTCATGCCCGAATCGAGTTTGACTACCGCCAGCGCCTTATCAAATTGACGTTTCTTGGCCAGATCGATAGTCACACTCATCTCGGCCGACTTTTTGGTAATGCTGTTCACCAGCTCCGTCATATTAGTCTGAATGGCGGGATGCCTGGTGAGGTTGGTACGATCTAGCAGTTTATTAATAGTATGGATATGCGCAGTGATTTGTCCGGTAGCTTCGTCATAAGGCTGGAAATAAGAATCTGAGCGCGTCAGCAGGTAACCGCGTTGTGCACCCTCTGCAATCGCCAGGTGCGCGCGTGTTTGCCAGGTTTCCATGATCAACCGATCCAGCGTAGACACCGCGTCTGTTTTTTCACTGGTGTTGACAATCAACCGGTCGTTAAATACCAGCATGGCGGCCGCCAGTACCAGGCTGACGGTCAATAACGCCACAGTGTTCCCGCCGAAGGTTTCACCAACCTTCTCCATCCGATCAAGTAGCGCGATAAGATAAACTCTAATATTTTGCATGGCAATTATTTTGATGCTGGATGTTTTAAATCAGCAATACGGACACCTGTTTTTTATGTTGCACTGGTTAATAAAGCACTGACTGCATCATAACGGTGTTAGCCTTTATCAGCAATGCATAGATGCACGCCGCTAGGATGCATGCGCTTTGTCAGACGATTCTGACTCGGATATCGGTCACCAACTGATACGGCATGAGTCAGGCAATGCGTACCATTGCTTCAGGTCGAAAACACATTGAGCGGATTAATCACTTGCATTTGCAACCTTGTGTACGCTTGGCTTTCTAACCTTAGCGTTAAATAGCTTTTAGCAAACGCTTTACAGATGAAGCTTGTGTTTTCTTTGATTTGTAATCACCATTTAATAGGAGTTCATATATGTTTAATTTTTCAAAAGACAATGTAGAACAAACAACTGATCGTTTGGCTCAACAATCTGACCAGGCGATTGAAGATATCGCGGCTCAGGTGAAAACCACCGCCAATGACTTGTTGGAAGCGGTGCAGGATACTGCCGATACAACACAGGACAAAGCGAAAGAGTTGATCCGCACATTGAAAACCAACATTGATCGTTTAACCAATGAAGAGAGTGCCTCTTCGATTGCTTCCAAACTCAGCTCTGGTGCAAGTCGTGTTAAAGACCAAGTTCAGGAAGAGTTGAATGAGAAATACAATAGCCTGAAAGACAGAACAACTGATACAGTGTATGAACATCCACTGGGCACAGTACTGGCAGCCGCAGGCGTAGGTTTGTTGCTTGGCTACCTGTTGGGTAACAAACGTCGCGATTAAATAAGAAGGAAAAGTATGTGGGTTAACCTCCTTAAATTTGCAACCATGTTATTTTTCAACCGGAAAATAACTTCGATGACAGATAACTTGTTGCACCTGCGTCATCATGTTGCAGACTATACTGAAGAGCGTGCAAAACAGATCAAGCAGGACTTTCAGGGGGAAACCGAGAGACTTGCCACCAGTCTGATCGGTATACTGGTGGTATTCTCCATGTTCATCTTTACCGGATTGTTGGGACTGATGTGGTTATTTTCGCTATTATGGGAGCATCCAAACCGGACCCTGATTTTAGCGGTAGCCATGTCGATTCCGGCCCTGATTGGTGTAATTGCCTATTTTGCCGTGCGCAGGGTGTGGCAGAAAAAAACATTATTCGCGAGCTCTCTTGCTTTGATTAGCAGTGACTGGAATTTGTTTAGAACTGAACTGGCGGATGATAAGCCAGAAGTGGAACAACCTTCACCAGCAAATGACGCTGATGCTGTACGCTCTGCAACCCGATAACGAGAAAATTATAATGAAAAGAATTCTTTTGGTGGATGACCACAGTATCGTGCGCGATGGTCTGCGCAATCTGATTGAACTCGAATCTGATCTGCAAGTGACTGGCGAAGCGAGTTCAGGTGCAGAGGCAATACAACTGGTACGTGAAAAAGAATTTGATGCCATGGTGCTGGATATTTCCATGCCCGATAAAAATGGCGTCGATACCCTGCATGAACTTAAGCATGTGTCACCCACCTTACCCGTGCTGGTTCTCAGCGGCTATGCCGAAGACCAATATGCGTTGAACCTGATGCGTAACGGTTGTAAAGGTTATCTCTCCAAAAATGCGGATTCTGACGAAATTATCCAGGCGATCCGCACGGTTGCGGCTGGCAAACGGTATATTTCAGCCGAACTGGCTGAATTGATGACAAACGAGCTCAGCCACCCTTCAGAAAAACAATTGCACGAGACATTATCTGACCGCGAATTCCAGGTGTTTGTGAAACTGGCAGCAGGTCAAACACCGACAGCGATTGCTGATGAATTGTTTATCAGTATTAAAACTGTCAGCACCTATCGCAGCCGCATCCTGGAAAAAATGGCGATGAAATCGAATGCTGACCTCACTTACTATGCGATCAAATATGGCTTGCTTAATTAAGGCTGGCCCTTCACACAACAACCTTGTCACGTCGGAACCTGTAGGCACGGGACTTACAGTCAAACACAATGAAATTCCATACAATACTTACAGGGTTGTGATTGGCAAATGCTCATGTACAAATTATTGTTAGTTGAAGATTCTGCTCTGATTCGCGATGTCATCGTTGAGATGCTGCACGACTGTGAGCAACTGGCGATAGAAAATATTGCCACCACCAGTGATGAAGCCATTGATTTCCTAAATTCTGGCGAATACGATATGGTGGTACTGGATATCGAATTAGCAAAAGGCACCGGTTTTGATGTAGTACGCCACACCCAGCAACAGAATTTCCCGTTTAAAAAACCCGATATCGTCATGCTCACCAATCATGGAAATGGTTACTACCGTAACTTGGCGCGTGATATGGGTGTGGAATACTTCTTTGATAAATCATTGCAGTTTGATGAGTGCATGGAAGTGATCCAGCAACGTGCTGGTGTTCCAAACTGAATCTTTGAAACCGACTAAACTGCCTTATAACGCCTGTATGGCGATTTCATGAATATTCAAACCTGGGAAATGCTCAGTTACATAGTCACGGTGGTCGGTTTACCGCTGGCGATTCTTACCTTCATGCTGGAACAGCGTAAAGAACGTGAAAATGAAGATGAAGAGGTATACCAGCTACTGGCCGACAACTACACCGATTTCCTTAAACTCGTGATGGCTAATCCGGATCTGCAATTGCGTTCGCTGTCACAATCCAAAGAAATGTCCGGTGAACAGGAAGAGCGCAAGCTAGTCCTGTTCGAGATCCTTATTTCCCTGTTTGAACGTGCCTACTTGCTAGCCTACGACGAAGACATGCGCGGCAAAGCCTTGCGACGCTGGATGTCTTGGGAAGATTACATGCGTGAATGGTGCGGACGTAAAGACTTTCGCCACCACCTGCCCAGATTACTGGTCGGCGAGGATGCCGACTTTGTGGCGCATATCAGTAAGATCGCACATGAGCTTGAGTCTGCAGGAACACATCAACAGCCGAAGGCTTGATTATTTCTTGATCGGGGTCAGTTTAAAACCCGCCTGTTTAAATGCCTGAATCAATCCAGTCGGCCCGGCCAGATGTGCCGCGCCCACCGCAATAAATACCCTTTCCTGCTGTGCCTGTGCAATACCGCGCGCAGCCATGCCGACATTGCGCTCATCTAGTAACTTCACGCGCAGACGCTGCCACAGAGCGGGCGGCAAAATACCACCAGTGAGTGTTTCGTCAATATGCGCCACCCGTTCAGCATCCCCTGACAGATAAGCGCGCATAAGCCGTTCAAAATCTTTTTCTTTTTGCGCTTCGCTGCGCTTCAACACAGCGCGCAACATTAGTAATTGTTCATCCATGGCAAGGCTATCCATCACGGCGAAATGTGCCTGCGGCGTTTCCAGGCCCAGAATCTTTCTATCCAGCTCTTCCGCTTTCGCCTTAAGCAAAAAGTCCTGCGCAAACGGCGTTTGCGGTTTAGGCAAATCAAATATCACCGCCAGCAACCAGGGTTTCATTTGCAACACCGTGGACAATGGCATCACATGTTTATCTGCCAGCACAGTCACCTGATCCAGCTCAGTCTCGGACAGCACCTGCTTTAAATCACCTTGCGGCATGCGCAACAATTCGGTCTTGGGCGTTTCGGCTACTTCCAGCATAAATGTATCAACATTTTTTAATGCGTTGAACACCGCAGGCGTGAAATCGGTCACCCGGTTATCATCGGTGTGCATGGTGCCAAATAGATAACTGACCTGGCCGGCAGGAGACTCCATCTGCCAGAAAAGACTTTTTTCGGCTGCGTGTAACGGGCTACAGAACAGCGAATACAAGCTGATTAACATCCAGACAACGCGCATTCATTACTCCACATTTATTTTGAGCTGACATTGGTATTCACCGAGATGACTCAGGCAGCATTACCACCCTATGCTCTCATACTATCCTCATGATTGCGACTGCTCACGCCACAATGCATCATCAAAACGTGCAAGCACGCCTGGGTTTTGCTCCAGGGTTGTCACTCCGGCTATACAGGGCTACCATGTGTTAAATAATATCAATATAAAGCTCGGGGAGATTGCCATGACCCAACCTTGTAATCAAGGTCCGTATAAAACCGAAGTATTCGACCATGTGCTGGATGCTGAAATTCAGGGCATGTCGCCGTTACGCAACGATATCCACCGGAATAATCTTATCGGCCTAGCATTCTCAGGTGGCGGCATTCGTAGCGCCACGCTTAACCTGGGCATTTTGCAGGGCTTTGCTAAAAAAGGTCTCCTGAACAAATTTGATTACCTGTCTACTGTGTCTGGCGGCGGCTATATAGGTGCCTGGCTCACCAGCCTGATCAAGCATAGTAATCATATCAACACCGTGCAAGCTGAGTTAGTGTTATCTACGCAACCACATGTACCAGAATCGCGCCAACTGACTACCACAGAAAAAGCAATCCTCTGGTTGCGTAGTTATAGTAATTACCTGACACCTAAAACCGGCTTATTTACTGGTGATACCTTGTCCGCCATCGCGCAATGGATGGCCAACACCCTACTGAACCAGGTATTGTTGTTGTGTTTGCTGATCAACATGATGATGGCTGTGATTTTCTTAAGTCATTCGGATATCCAAGGTACTTTATTGCCCGCCTTCACGCTGGATAGCGGTATGCTATGGGATTTATTTCTGAATGCCTGGAACACTGGCATCGGCAAATTGGGGACCGGTTTAGCGGTCATCAGTTTGCTCGCTTCCCTTTACCTCAGCCGACAGCGTTGCCTGAGCACTGCTCATGCGCTTTATCCTGTGATTGCCTTTTTATGTGGTGTAGCAGGCTTTGCCGTATTGTTATCTACGGTGCCATTACAAAGCTGGCAGCAAATTTTTATTACCTATGACACCCAGGGCCATACCAGCCATGTCACACCCAACTATTTGATCGGGCTAGGCGTGCCGGTTATTTCACTCTTGATTTCTGCTGCCCTGGTCGCCCTGATGGGCATCGGTGGCCGCGCCATCAATGTCAGCACCCGCGAATGGTGGCATCGTATTGGCGGCATCAATATCGGTTTTTGTGTGATCTGGCTGGCGTTATTTACCGTTGCCCTGTATCTGCCTTATTACATTCACGACTGGCTGAGAGAGATGGGCTCCACCGAAAAAAGCATGACCGGCCTGGGGGCATGGTTGCTGGCTTTTTTAACTTCCCGTTTGGGTAAAAGCCGTGTCACTGGTAGCGAACCACCCAATAGCTTAAAAGGTAATCTTACCCATTTCCTGCCTTATGTGGTCATTACATTAATCCTGATTGTTTCCGGCTATCTTAGTTACAGCTTGTATCTTTCGCCACAGAGCGGCTTCTGGTTTGCCGGGGCGTTAGCCATCGTGGTGCTAGGCAGCTGGCGAGTCGATATCAATGTGTTTTCCCTGCACAATTTTTATCGCAACCGGCTCACCAGGTGTTACCTCGGCGCAACCAATAACAACCGTAAACCTAACAGTTTCACTGGCTTTGATAACAATGATGACCTGCCCATGTCTGCGTTACGCGGGCAGCGTCCCACCCATATTGTGAATACCGCGGTCAACATCAGCGATGGTTCGCAACTTGCCTGGCAACAACGCAAAGCTGCTTCT
>DATHWT010000229.1:0-15280 GCA_035460345.1 Methylophilus sp.
ATTAGCGGTTTCCGAAATGGTTACCTCTAACTCCTTATTATATGGCAGTGAAAAAACCAAGCGCCGCGCCAATCACGAAGGTGAAGTCAGCCCGATATCCGTACAGATTGCCGGGGCCGAACCAGCCATGATGGCTGAAGCCGCCAGACACAATGTCGACAATGGCGCTCAGATCATCGATATCAACATGGGCTGTCCGGCCAAAAAAATATGTAACGTCATGGCAGGTTCTGCCCTGCTACGAGATGAGCCGCTGGTTTCACAAATCCTCAAAGCTGTGGTCAATGCAGTGGATGTACCGGTGACCTTGAAAATCCGCACTGGCTGGGACAGGCAAAATAAAAACGCCATCATGATCGCCAGAATGGCTGAAGACATTGGCGTGCAAGCCTTGACCATTCATGGTCGCACCCGTAACGACCTTTACCATGGCGATGCCGAATATGACACCATCGCCGCCGTCAAGCAGGCCATCAATATTCCCCTGATTGCCAATGGCGATATCACCACACCTGAAAAAGCCAAATTTGTCCTCGATTACACCAAGGCAGATGCGGTGATGATTGGTCGTGCCGCCCAAGGCCGCCCATGGATTTTCCGCGAAACCGAGCATTTTCTGAACACGGGTGAGCATATGTTGCCGCCGACGGTGGACGAAATTCACCAGGTCATGCTGGAGCACTTGCATGATTTGTATGACTTTTATGGTGAACTCACCGGCATGCGTGTCGCACGCAAACATATTTCCTGGTACACCAAAGGCCTGGCCGGCTCTGCGGCTTTCCGCCACAACATGAACACCCTGCAAACAATCCCTCTGCAATTGCACGCGATCAACGATTTCTTTGCCGAACTCAAAGCCAAAAACGACAGGCTGGTATATGCCGATGACCTGGCAGACACACAAGAAAATGACCAGGAGCTGGCAGCATAATGCAAACCGATGGCAAAATCAGTCTCGCCATCCGCGAGTCACTGGACGAATATTTCACCCACCTGGATGGCCAGCCGCCACATGCCATTTATGACATGGTATTGGGCTGTGTCGAAAAACCCATGCTGGAAGTCGTGCTGATCAAGGTCGGCGGCAACCAAAGCAAAGCGGCCGTCATGCTGGGCATCAACCGTAATACCTTAAGAAAAAAAATGGCCGCTTACGGCCTTGAGTGAACAACGCCCTACCCGGCTCTGACGATTGAGCCAACCGAATCTTATTATCAAGCAACCTCTCAGATTAAATACCATGACAATTAAACGTGCGCTTATCAGTGTCTCAGATAAAACCGGTGTGCTCGAACTGGCACAATCATTACAGCAACTCGGGGTAGAACTTCTTTCTACCGGTGGCACCGCCAAACTTTTCCGCGACAACCAGATTCCGGTCAAAGAAGTCAGCGACTTCACCGGTTTTCCGGAAATGCTGGATGGCCGCGTAAAAACCCTGCATCCCAAAGTGCACGGTGGCCTGCTAGGCCGTCGCGATCTGCCAGAACATGTTGCCGCGATGCAAGAGTACGGCATTGAAAACATAGACCTGCTGGTGGTGAACCTGTATCCATTTGAAGCAACGGTAGCGAAAACTGACTGCACATTGGAAGACGCGATTGAAAATATCGATATCGGTGGCCCGGCCATGGTGCGTTCAGCCGCCAAAAACTGGAATGACGTGGCAGTGCTGACGGATGCCGCACAATATGCTGAAGTCACTGCCGAACTTAAAGCAAATAATGGGGCCGTTTCAAAAGCCACACGATTTAAACTATCTGTTGCTGCGTTCAACCGTATTGCCCAATACGATGCCGCGATTAGCAACTACCTGTCTGCGATTGATTTTGCTGAAACAGAAACGGCTGGCAAACCCATCCTGAGCCAATTCCCCGGCCAGATGAACAGCAATTTCATTAAGGTACAAGATTTGCGTTATGGCGAAAACAGCCATCAACAAGCCGCTTTTTATCGTGACCTGTTTCCAGCACCAGGCAGCCTGGCCACTGCCCAGCAACTGCAAGGCAAAGAATTAAGTTATAACAATATCGCCGATGCAGATGCGGCCTGGGAAGCGGTGAAATCATTCACGACACCAGCCTGTGTGATTGTGAAGCACGCCAACCCGTGCGGCGTGGCACTGGGTGCCAATGCATTTGAAGCTTATGGTAAAGCGTTTAAAACTGACCCGACTTCAGCTTTTGGCGGCATTATTGCTTTTAATACTGTACTTGATGGTGCGGCAGCCGAAGTGGTGAGCAAGCAATTTGTTGAAGTATTGATTGCACCGGAATTCACACCAGAAGCACTGGCTATCTTTAATGCCAAAGCGAATGTCCGTGTATTGAAAATTGCATTGCCTGCAGGCGGTCAACGCGCTTGGGATCAAGGCCGCAATGCAGTAGATTCCAAACGTGTTGGCTCAGGTATATTGCTCCAGTCAGCAGATAACCACGAACTCCAATTAGCAGATATTAAAGTGGTCACCCAGCGTCAACCGACGCCGGCACAAATGCTAGACCTGCTATTCGCCTGGAATGTCGCTAAATACGTAAAATCCAATGCCATCGTCTTCTGCGGCAATGGCATGACCTTGGGCGTAGGCGCTGGCCAGATGAGCCGCGTCGACAGTACCAAGATTGCAGCGATCAAGGCACAAAATGCAGGATTAAGCCTGCAAGATTCAGTGGTAGCTTCCGATGCCTTCTTCCCGTTCCGCGATGGCGTAGATGTATTGGCCGATGCTGGCGCCAGCTGCGTGATTCATCCGGGTGGCAGCATGCGCGATGAAGAAGTGATTGCAGCGGCAGATGAGCGTGGCCTGGCGATGGTCGTGACCGGCATTCGTCATTTCAGACATTAATACCTACCACAGAGTCACTGAGAACAGCATTTTTAACTCTGTGTCTTTGTGCCTCTGTGGTGATTAATTTTAAGGTTTACACATTATGAAAATTTTAGTGATTGGTTCTGGCGGTCGTGAACACGCCCTGGCCTGGAAAGTATCACACAACAAACAAGTCAGTCGCATATTTGTTGCGCCTGGCAATGCTGGTACTGCTACCAATCCCGCCATGACCAATGTGCCTATCACCAAGATTGATGAGCTGGTTAAATTTGCGCAAGACGAACAGATTGCCCTCACCATTGTTGGCCCTGAAGCGCCATTGTCACAAGGCGTAGTCGATGCTTTCCGTGCGTCAAACCTGAAAATTTTTGGCCCGACCAAAGCCGCTGCGCAACTGGAAAGCTCCAAGGATTTTGCTAAATCCTTTATGTATCGTCACAACATACCGACCGCAAAATATCAAACCTTTAGCGATGTGACTAAAGCGCATGAATATATTGATGCTAACGGCGCACCTATTGTGATTAAAGCCGATGGCCTGGCCGCAGGCAAGGGCGTTGTGGTGGCAATGAATCTGGAAGAAGCTCATGCAGCCGTGGATGCCATGCTGTCGGACAATAAACTGGGCGATGCCGGAGCCCGAGTAGTGATTGAAGAGTTTCTGGATGGCGAAGAAGCCAGCTTCATGGTGATGGTCGATGGCAAGAATATCCTGCCTTTAGCTACCAGCCAGGATCACAAACGCCTGCTGGATGCTGACTTGGGCCCGAACACCGGCGGCATGGGTGCTTACTCACCAGCGCCAGTGGTAACGCCAGAAGTGCACGCAAGAGCCATGCGCGAGATTATTATCCCAACCGTAGAAGGCATGGCCAAAGATGGCATTCCTTATACTGGCTTTTTGTATGCAGGCTTGATGATATCCCCCAATGGCGAGGTAAAAACGCTGGAATTCAACTGCCGCATGGGCGACCCGGAAACGCAGCCGATTATGATGCGCCTTAAATCCGACCTGGTGGCATTGGCTGAACATGCCGTGGACGGTACGCTGGATCAGGCCACAACAGAATGGGACAGCCGCTTTGCATTGGGCGTAGTCATGGCAAGCGCAAATTACCCTGAAACACCCAAACTTGGCGATGAAATTAATGGCTTGCCTGACAATGTGCAGGATGGCCATGTGTTCCATGCCGGGACTACATTGAAAGACAGTAAAGTGGTCACCAGCGGCGGACGTGTCTTATGCGTGACAGCATTGGGTGTAGATGTCAAATCTGCCCAGCAAGCCGCTTATCAAATATTGGCGTCTATCCAGTTTGAAGGCGCACAATATCGCCAGGATATTGGTTACCGCGCGATCAGCAATTAAAGAATGAATCAATGACAGACACCATCCAGTCACAAGCCGTTTACGACTTCCTGCAAGGGTTACAGGCACGTATTGTTGAAGCGGTTGAGTTGGTCGATGGCAAAAACTTTTTACAGGATAGCTGGCAGCGACCGGAAGGCGGTGGCGGTAATTCCTGCCTGCTGGAAAACGGCAATGTATTCGAGCGCGCAGGAGTTGGTTTTTCGCATGTACTAGGCAATAAGCTACCTCCAGCAGCCAGCGTTGCCCACCCTGAAGCAGCCGGACGACCTTGGGAAGCGATGGGTGTGTCGCTGGTGTTTCATCCGCACAACCCCTACATCCCGACCGTACATATGAATGTGCGCTTTTTTGTCGCTAAAGCACAGCATACCAGCGAAGAAGATATCTGGTGGTTTGGCGGCGGTATGGACCTCACGCCCTATTACGGGGATGAAGAAGATTGCATCCATTTTCACCGTGTGAATAAAGAAGCGTTGTCCCCGTTCGGGGCCCACTATTACACAAGGTTCAAGCAAGCCTGCGATGAATACTTTTTCCTCAAGCATCGTAAAGAGCCTCGCGGCGTGGGTGGCGTATTTTTTGATGACTTCAGCGAACTAGGTTTTGAGCAAAGCTTTGCCTTGCAACGTGCGATAGGTGATGCTTTTTTACAGGCTTACCTGCCTCTCGTTCAGCGTCGCAAAAATAAGGCATACGGCGAACGTGAGCGAGATTTCCAGGCTTACCGCCGGGGCCGTTACGTCGAGTTCAACCTTATTTATGACCGTGGCACCATCTTTGGTTTGCAATCCAATGGTCGCACCGAGTCTATCCTGCTCTCGATGCCCCCTGTTGTGAAATGGCGCTACGACTGGAAGCCGGAAAAGGGCAGTCCTGAAGCAAAACTCTATACCGATTTTTTGATTCATAAAGACTGGATTTAAACATGCAAATATCAATAGAAGCCAGACAACGCGCAAAGGCCCTGCTGGACTTTATTGATGCCAGTCCCAGTCCATGGCATGCAGTGACCCAGGTAGAACAGGCTCTCACTGCGCAAGGTTTTACCCAGATCAATGAAAGTGATGCCTGGCAGTTTACTCAAGGCGGCAAATATTATGTCGTGCGTGATGGTGGCTCTATTATTGCATTTGTGCTTGGCCAAGCGGCGATGGCAGAACAAGGGTTCCGTATCGTCGGCGCCCATACCGATTCGCCAGGCCTGCGCCTAAAACCCAAAGCAGCTTATAGCACTGAAGGTATCGCGCAACTGGGCGTCGAGGTTTACGGCGGGCCTATACTGGCTACTTTCACTGATCGCGACCTCAGCCTGGCAGGACGTGTCATTGTTAAAACCGCATCGGGATTCACTTCTCACCTGATTAAACTGGACCAACCGATTGCCCGCCTGCCTAACCTGGCGATTCATATGAACCGTGAGGTGAATGAAAAAGGCTTGGCCCTTAACAAACAAACCGGTCTGCCGTTGATTTTCGGGCATGCCGCCAGCAGCGAAAGCGCCAGACAATTACTGTCTGACACATTGGCAAATACTTTACAGGTATCAGCCGATGACATATTGAGTTGGGACTTGGCACTATATGACACACAAACCGGCAGTTTCTGGGGCATAGAACAAGAGTTTATTGCCAACAGCCAGCTGGATAACCTGGCGTCGTGCCACGCAGCGTTGGAAGCTTTACTCAGCACCGAAAAACCGCAGGCGACCTCTATTTGTGCATTATTCGACCACGAAGAAGTGGGCTCTGAAAGTGCTACCGGTGCAGGTGGCAGCTTTCTGCTGGATGTGCTGGAGCGCATCAGTCACACGCAACAACTTACTCACGAAGATAAATTGCGCAGTTTCTCACGCAGTTTCTTTATCAGTGCTGATATGGCGCATGCTTTCCATCCGAACCATGCTGGCAGTTATGAACCTTGCCACCATGTGCAAGTGAACCAAGGGCCGGTGATTAAAACGAACGCCAACCAGCGTTACAGCACCAATGCCGCCACCGCTGCGCGCTTTATCCAGCTGTGTGAACAGGCTGGTGTGCCTTACCAGCAATACGCGCATCGTACCGACCTGGGCTGCGGCAGCACCATAGGCCCTATCATGGCCGCGCAGCTGGGCATTGCCACAGTCGATGTAGGCAACCCGATGTGGGCCATGCACAGCATACGCGAAAGCGCCGGTGTGCTGGATCATGGCTATATGATTTCAACGCTGCAGCAACATTACGCCAGCTGAGTTTGCCAACATGCCCTGACTCCCTTGCGCTGCTAATTTCTCGTTGGCATTGACGCTGGTATAACGATTGCTTTACCCTTGTATGACAAGGGGAACAAGCAATGTTAAAACAATTATTACGTAAAAAACCAATTCAGCCGCATGCACACACCGGCCTGAGAAAATGTCTTACCGCATTTGACCTCGCCTTACTTGGTATAGGCGGCGCGATCGGGACCGGTATTTTCGTGCTCACTGGTATCGCCGCAGCCACACAATCAGGCCCGGCCGTCGTGCTTTCATTTATTATCGCTGGTGTTGCCGCAGGCTTTGCTGCGTTAGCCTATGCCGAACTGGCCTCTTCAATCGGTGGTTCCGGGAGTGCTTATGGTTACAGCTATGTCGCGTTTGGCGAGTTTGCTGCCTGGATGATGGGCTGGATGCTGTTGCTGGAGTATGGCGTCGGTGCCGCCGCCGTAGCCAATGGCTGGGCAGGCTATTTTGTGAATACCGTCAGCAGCCTTGGCTTCCACATCCCGGAACACCTGACCAAAGCCCCGGTGCTAGGCGGTACCATCAACCTACCCGCATTCGCGATTATCTGGACCTTAACGTTGCTGCTGATGGTCGGTGTCAAAGAAAGTGCGCGCGCCAACAACCTGATGGTGGCGATTAAATTATCTACCATTGCTACCTTTATCATCCTGGCTGTCGGCCATATCAATGCCGATAATTGGCATCCGTTTATGCCATTCGGCTGGTTTGAAACGCTGGAGAATGGCAAGAATATAGGTGTATTCGCAGGTGCGTCACTGGTATTTTTTGCCTATTTCGGTTTTGATGCTGTCTCTACTGCGGCGGAGGAATGCAAAAACCCGCAGCGCGATTTGCCGATAGGCCTGATCGCTTCCCTGCTGTTTTGCACCATTATCTATATCATAGTGTCTGGCACGTTGACCGGCGTGGTGCCCTATGCGGAATTAAATACTTCTTCACCGGTAGCATTTGCGTTGACTAAACTTGGCTATCACTGGTCATCCACATTAGTCGCTACTGGCGTGATTGCCGGTTTAATTACTGTACTACTGGTGTTGCTATATGGCCTGACGCGTATCCTCTTTGCCATGAGCCGCGACGGCCTGATTTCCCCGATTTTTTCGGAAGTTAACCCTGATCGCCAGACGCCAAGCAAAATTATCCTGATGTGCGGCTTCGTAGTATCTATCGTAGCTGGTTTTATTCCACTGGGCGAGCTGGCAGAAACAGTCAACATTGGTACATTAGCCAGCTTTATTATGGTGTGTTTCGGGGTAATTCGTTTGCGCATGACGCACCCGGATTTGGCGCGCCCGTTCAAGAATCCTTTTAATCCTTTAATCCCAGTTGCCGGGGTTGTCGCATGTGGTGCTCTAATGTCATTCCTGCCTTCAGAGACCTGGCATCGCTTTATCACCTGGGCGGTGGTAGGTGCGATTTTCTACTTTGTATATTCGATCAGACACAGCAAGCTGTCGCGCTAAAAATAGAGATAAAGAAAATATTCCCTGGTAATTTGGGGAAAATAAAAAAGCCGACTTATTAGTCGGCTTTTAATTTCACAAGAAGCGATTACAGAGCCAGAATCCACTCAACAATTGTCTTGATATCTTCGTCTTTTACTTGCGGGCTGTTAGCTGGCATAGGAATGTTTCCCCAAACACCGCTGCCGCCTTTTTTAACTTTATCAATCAGCTTGCCTTCTGCTGATTTGTCACCCTTGTATTTTGCCGCAACATCTTTGTATGCCGGACCTAATACTTTTGCATCAACACTGTGGCAAGCTAGACAACCGCTTTTTTGTGCCAATGCTTTTGCTGCAGCTGCATCTGCCGCTTGTGCCTGACCAGCCATTAGTAAGATGGCTGCTGTGATTGCAGAAAATAAAACTTTCATGCGCACTCCTTGAATATCTTTAAAATAATAAATCCCCAATGCATTTTTCATGCATGTGGCATCTTACCTGACCAGCTAAATTCCACAATAGTCATATGGTGAAATTCAAAGTCTAACCAAATATTTTCAGTTCGATTGGTATTTTGCCAACAAGGGTAAAACGCACGTGTCATGAATGCGTTGACACGTGCGTTTTACACGGGATTTACAGCGTTTCGATGGAGTATTCGGCGCTCAGGATGTGTTTGCGGCCTGGGTTGATCACGACCATGTTATCCAAGGCATTAGTGGTTTCAACACAAATGGTTTTGCGCCATTCGTCACCCACGCCCATATCGCCCATAGAGCCCGCTTTTTCTGCTCCAGGGTTCCACACTACTGTAGCATCACTGCCCGATTTTGCGATATGTACAATGCGGTTAAAGCCGCTGTCATGAATCGCGCAATCTGAACTATGGTGGACGTAGACGCGGTCATATTCACTGCCATCAAAGGCGAGTGCGTTATGCTCAACATTACGTTCGTAATCGAGCAGCTTGTCCAGATAGACGCAGTCTTGCATGCCGGTGATTTTGATATTGGATATATCACTGACATTGAAATAGGTATGGAAAGCTTCACTGATGACAAATGGATGCTTGGCCAGGTTGGTAGTCGCCAAATCAATCCGTAAGCGGCGACCAATCGTAATCGTCAGTGTCAACTCATAAGGGTATGACAACTGGCGCTGCGCTTCCGGGGTTTGCTGCATTTCAAGAATAATCCGTGTCGCGCCAGTTGGCGTAGCATCGATATCCATCACTCGCCACGGAATCACACGAGCAAAGCCATGCGGGCATAAAGTGCTGTCGGTCGGGTGTGCGCCAAACCATGGCCAGCAAATCGGGGTACCACCACGGATAGAACGGCCTTTGACATAGCGTGCATTGCTGGACAACCACAGTACCGGGTCAGCCAGGAATTTAGGCTGCCACTCCATGACATGCGCGCCCTGCAAGGCAATCTTGCCAGTCGCCAGCGGATTATCAATCTCCAGGTACTGCAAACCATTTTCATCTTGCAACTGGTTGACGTGCGCATGCAGTTTCATGCGCTTAGTCATATCGGGTTGACCATGTTCCAATGTTGCATGTGCGGTCATTTATTACCCCTTTCAATTTGTGACACATCTCTTACTGCACCTCTGGCGGCGCTGGTACTCATGGCTGCATAAGCACGCAACGCTGGCGAAACCACACGCTCTCGGCTGACCGGTTTCCATGCATGGTGCCCTTTGGCTTCCATGGTGGCACGGCGGTGCGCCATATCTTCATCGCTGATGACCAAATGGATTGTCCGGTTAGGAATGTCGATTTCTATCGTATCACCCTCTTCCACCAGTCCAATGGCGCCACCTTCTGCGGCTTCCGGCGAGGCATGGCCGATACTCAAACCAGAGGTACCGCCAGAAAAACGGCCATCTGTCAGCAAGGCACACTCTTTACCCAGGCCTTTGGACTTCAGATAAGAGGTCGGATACAGCATTTCCTGCATGCCCGGCCCGCCACGCGGACCCTCATAGCGAATCACGACTACATCACCAGCGACTACCTGGTCCGCGAGGATACTTTCCACCGCATCATCCTGACTTTCATACACGCGTGCACGACCAGTGAATTTCAGTATACTGTCATCGACACCGGCGGTTTTCACAATACAACCATCCAGCGCAATATTGCCGTACAGCACTGCCAAGCCACCATCCTGTGAGTAAGCATGCTCCTTGTTACGGATACATCCATTTTCACGGTCATCATCTAGGTCCGGCCACAACATGCTCTGGCTAAAAGCAATGGTCGTTGAAATGCCACCAGGCGCTGCACGATAAAACTTTTTCACTTCTTCATCTTGCGTGGTGACGATATCCCATTTGGCTAACGCTTCACCCATGCTTGCACTATGAACGGTTGGTACATCCGTATGGATAACACCGGCACGATTGAGTTCCCCTAGAATGCCCATCACGCCACCGGCACGATGTACATCCTCCATATGGTATTTACTGGTCGCTGGCGCCACTTTAGACACACAAGGCACCTTGCGTGAAATGCGGTCAATGTCGCGCATGGTGAAATCAATTTCCGCCTCGTGCGCTGCGGCCAGCAGGTGCAACACAGTATTGGTGGAGCCGCCCATCGCGACATCCAGGCTCATGGCATTTTCAAATGCCTGCATGTTGGCGATATTGCGTGGCAACACGGAATAATCATCCTGCTCGTAGTGGCGTTTGGCCAAATCTACAATCAGGCGACCTGCCTGCAGGAATAATTGTTTACGCGCCCCATGAGTAGCCAGGGTGGAACCATTACCCGGTAAACTTAAACCCAGTGCTTCAGTCAGGCAGTTCATCGAGTTCGCGGTAAACATGCCGGAACAGGAACCGCAAGTTGGGCAGGCAGAGCGCTCAACTTCAGCGACTTCCTCATCGCTGATTCTGCTATCTGCCGCTTCCACCATGGCATCGACAAGATCCAGCTTACGCACTGTACCTTGCCAGTTCACTTTACCTGCTTCCATCGGGCCGCCGGAGACGAATACCACTGGAATATTCAGACGCAAAGCCGCCATCAGCATGCCTGGTGTGATTTTGTCACAGTTGGAAATACACACCAGCGCATCCGCACAATGCGCATTCACCATATATTCCACACTGTCCGCAATCAAGTCGCGGCTGGGCAGGCTGTACAGCATGCCGCTGTGGCCCATGGCAATGCCGTCATCCACCGCAATGGTATTGAATTCCTTGGCTACGCCACCGGCTTTTTCAATTTCTCGTGCGACCAACTGCCCAAGGTCCTTCAGGTGAACGTGCCCTGGCACAAACTGGGTAAACGAGTTTGAGATAGCGATAATCGGCTTGGAAAAGTCTTCATCTTTCATGCCGGTGGCACGCCAAAGCGCGCGGGCACCAGCCATGTTACGACCTTGGGTTGTCGTGTGTGAGCGGTATTTAGGCATCGGAAACACTAGGATTGTCGTTAATGTTTTATTTTAACCGAATACGCAGCGCCATGCGCGCCTGAAACAGGTTTGTTACATTCCTGCGCGTCTGGCAACAATTATTAAAACTAGCAAATCCTGCTGCGATACAAAGAAAGTTAGACGGTTTTGTAAGAAAGATGCATATGCCGGACGCGCCATAATCCATATTCAAACAAGTCAGATCAATGAGGTTAGATGATCTGCCAGACAGGCTTTTTAACTAACAGCAAGTTTAAAAAGAATGCAGGTATTCAGCAGCAGCGTTTAATACCTTGCCACTTTTTATCCTGCCACTGTTTGAAATATTCAGTACGCGATAAAGGTAGAGGTCCTTCAGCCTCATGGGCATGGTGCTCGGCATAATGTGCAAGATACCGCTCATAGCCGTCATCGCCAGATAATTCACGGATGCGCTGCCAGCATTTTTTTAACCATGTCATGCGATGATCTCCATTATATTTATCACTGCTTTAATTTCCGCTGCCTTAAAACTTGCCGGAGACATACTGAGTAGCCACATAAGGCGTCTCGGTGGAAGGTAATACAGGCTTGCCTGCGAAGTAACGCCAACTCATGATCACCACATCCACTACTACGATCCAAAGCACAGCCACGAAAAACAGGGTTAGCCAGGCATCCAGTTGCTGATTGAAAATCAGCTGAGGTGCTACTGCTGCCTTGTCAGGCGGCAATAATCCGGCCGCCAGCTTGTGTGACAAATCATTGGCTGCGGCAAAAAAACCTACCCGGACATCACTGCTAAAGATTTTTTCATAAGCCGCAGTGGTAGTAATGATGAGTAACCAGATTAAAGGCAGACCGGTAATCCATGCTTTGCTGGCTTTGCCCGACTTGATCAAAATGCCGGTACCTACCGACAATGCAATGGCGGCCAGCATCTGGTTGGCAATACCAAATAATGGCCACAAGATATTCACGCCGCCATTAGGGTCGATCACGCCAATATATAGGAAATATCCCCAACCGGCGACCACCAGCGCACTGGTCAAAATCACAGACGGCGTATAAGAAGTTTCCCCAAGTTTAGGGTGCAGATTGCCCAACATATCCTGCAACATAAAGCGGCCGACGCGGGTACCAGCATCCAGGGTGGTCAAGATAAAAATGGCTTCGAACATAATGGCAAAGTGATACCACAAGGCCAACAGATGTTTGCCAAATACTGTGCCCAGAATACTGGCCATGCCAACCGCCAGGCTGGGCGCGCCGCCAGTTCTGGCAAACAAGGTGCTTTCACCCATGGCACTGGCCAGATCCTGCATTTGCTCAACGGAAACCTGGTAACCCCAGCTGCTGATGGTATTCACGGCATCGAGTGCCTCCTTACCCACCACACCAGCCGGACTGTTAATAGCAAAAAAGACGCCTGGCTCAAGAATCGTCGCTGCGATCATAGCCATCATGGCCACAAAACTTTCCAGCAACATGGCGCCATAGCCGATCATGCGGATATCAGATTCACTGGTGATCAGTTTGGGGGTCGTGCCACTAGCAATCAAGGCATGGAAGCCTGAAATTGCTCCGCAGGCAATGGTGATAAATACAAAAGGAAATAATTTCCCGCCAAAGATAGGGCCTGTGCCATCAATAAATGGGGTGATGGCAGGCATACGTATATCCGGGCGCAGCCATAAAATGGCAATCGCCAGCATCAGCACCGTGCCCAATTTCATAAAGGTAGATAAATAATCACGCGGCGCCAGCAGCAACCATACCGGCAACACCGCGGCCGCAAAACCATAGGCGATAACGCTGAACGCCAGCGGTAATCCTTCATGGTCAAACCAGCCGGATAACACCGGGTGATGATCTACCCAGCCACCCAATACCACTGAGCCGAGCAACAAAACCACCCCCAGCAGTGAAGCTTCCAGCACGCGCCCTGGACGCAGATAACGCATATAAACACCTACGATCATGGCAATCGGGATGGTTGCCGCCACGGTGGAAGTGCCCCAGGGACTGTGCTTCATGGCATTCACCACCACCAGGCCTAAAACGGCGATCAGAATAATCATGATCATAAAGGTGCCAAACATAGCCGC
The DNA here is from genome assembly GCA_035460345.1 of Methylophilus sp. Taxonomy (GTDB): domain Bacteria; phylum Pseudomonadota; class Gammaproteobacteria; order Burkholderiales; family Methylophilaceae; genus Methylophilus. The sequence continues at coordinate 13,434 of DATHWT010000229.1, forward strand.
CACGCCGCCGATGGCACCGATTTCGTCGCGTGCCATTTGCCCCAGGCTGCGGCCATTCCGACGGGTGGATAGAAACAGTGTCACCATATCCTGCACTGCACCACCAAGCACAGCGCCAATCAGTATCCACAACGTACCCGGCAAGTAGCCAAATTGCGCCGCCAATGTGGGCCCAACCAGTGGGCCCGGCCCGGCAATCGCGGCAAAGTGATGGCCGAACACCACCCAGCGATTGGTTGGCACAAAGTCCCGCCCGTTATTCAAGCGTTCTGCAGGCGTCGCCCGGGTGGCGTCCAGGCTCAATATGCTGGCTGCTATCCATGCAGCATAAAAACGGTAGGCAATCGCATAAACGCAGATAGCCGCTGTAATCAGCCACAAAACATTCAGCGCCTCACCTCTTGAAAGCGCCACTTGCGCCACTGCAAACACACCGAGCAATGTCAGCCCGGCCCAGCCAGCACGCCCTAAAAAACCCTTCATATTATTTCTTTCTCTTTTTAATGTTTTTCTTAATCTATTAAAAAGCCTGCTGCATCGTTCAATCGCTCGCGGCTTGGTGCAAGGGCACTGTGGTGGTGCAATAAACCGATATCCACCTATGCTTACATTGTGGGCAATATACCTTAACAATCATAGACTTACAATCAGGCAGTTAATTGGCACATAGATTGCTAAATCCTGTTCAGTATTAAACTTAGTTTACTTTTTGACCAATGAGACCTTTAACGCCCACTACTTCAGTCCCGTTTGACGCTTCGCAACATGCCCTTTTGAGTCTGGAAGATCAAAAACTGGTGGATGGTGCCAGAGACATCCTGATGCGTCAGCGTGCCCTCAATGAAGAAGAAGCTTATTCATTGCTTTCCGAGATGGCGGACAAGCGTAGAACAAATATGGCCGATATTTCATTACAGTTGATCAATATCACAAAGCGCTTAACTGTCTAGCTGCCTGCCGTCAAAACTACCTGTTAAAAACTCAGCCGCCCCTCTTGCAAGAACAAACGGGTTAGGTATAATGCGGCCTTCGTTACAAGGCACGGGTGCTTAGCTCAGTTGGTAGAGCGTCGCCCTTACAAGGCGAATGTCAGCGGTTCGACCCCGTTAGCACCCACCACTCCCCTGCCTTCTTAAACAAATAGCTTCAAATCAATCCCCGCTCGCTGAATGAGAATGTGTCCTGACCGGCCACAATGATATGATCCAGCACCTTTATATCTACCAGGCTTAACGACTCTTTTAACGTCTTGGTTAATTGCTCATCAGCACGACTGGGCGAAGCTGATCCTCCAGGGTGGTTATGACTCAGGATAACAGCCGCCGCATTAAGCTCGAGCGCACGCTTGACCACTTCACGCGGGTAAACACTCGTTTGCATCAGGCTTCCTTCAAACAAGGTTTCATAAGCGATCAGCCGGTTTTGTGCATCCAGAAACAGGATGCCGAATACTTCACGCGATAGATGTGATAACTGCAATCTCAAATACGCTTTCACCTGCACAGGCGAGTTAAAGCTATCTACCTGTTGCAATGTTTCACCGAGCGCACGTTTGCTCATTTCCAGCACCGCTTGCAGTTGGCAATATTTGCTTTCACCCATGCCATGCACCTGCTGCATCTCGGCCATAGTCGCCGAGAAAATGCCATTCAGGCTGTGAAAATGCTGCAACAGGTCGCGCGCCAGATCGACGGCCGATTTACCAACTACACCTACCCGTAAAAAGATAGCGAGTAACTCCGCATCCGAAAGTGTCATGGCACCAGCCCGCAATAACTTTTCGCGCGGACGTTCTTGTTCGGGCCAGTCAGTGATTGCCATCGCTCATCCTCGCATAACGTTACTTT
>DATHWT010000230.1:0-9051 GCA_035460345.1 Methylophilus sp.
GTGACCTACATGCAGCGGACCGGTTGGGTTAGCCGAAACAAACTCCACCTGCACTTTTTCAAGCTGGCCAGAAGTGTTACGGCCAAACGTTGCGCCCGCCTGGAAAATACTTTTGACAATATCCTGCTTGCTTTGCGCAGAAAGGAAAAAATTAATAAACCCGGCACCGGCGATTTCCACTTTGCTGATCACGCTATTGGCTGGCAGGCTATCAATAATCGTTTGCGCGATGGCGCGGGGATTCTGCTTGAGGGGTTTGGCCAGCTGCATGGCAATATTGCTGGCAAAGTCACCATGCTCGGCAGACTTGGGCCGCTCAAGAATGATATTCAGGCTGGAGGTGTCTTCCACTAGCGGAGTCACCGCTTGCAGAATCAATTCTGTGATCGTTTGTTTCAAGGTTAAAATGGTGCGGAATAGTCAAACCGCCATTTTAACCTAATAAACCACTTTCACCCATGTGTTCAGCAGCCCTTTCCTCTCAGCCCAATTCTTCCACCGGCATAGTCCGTGTGGTGCTGGATGTGCCATTGGATCGCCAGTTTGATTACCTGAACCCCGGCCTGCATATTCGTGTAGGTAACCGTGTGGTCGTGCCTTTTGCTGGGCGGCAACTGATAGGCATCGTGATGGCGCTGCCGGCAGAAAGTGAAGTGCCCCCAGATAAACTGAAAGCCGTAATACAGGCCTTTGACGATGTACCGTTTGATGACGCTACCCTGAAGCTATTGCGTTTTTGTGCAGATTATTATCACTACCCGTTCGGACAGACGGTGCTTTCCAGCTTGCCATTGCGCTTGCGGCAAATCAAACCGGCGGTGTCGCGAAAAATGTGGATGTATGCACTGGCGCAAGAAATCCCTGAAGGGCTGGTAGGGAAGCGCCAGCTGGTGCTTGCCAGGCTCCTCACTGTATTGCAACAGAACAAGGAGTGTAGCGAAACGCAACTGGGCGACTTGTCTTCCGGCTGGCGAAAAACCCTACAGCCATTGCTGGAAAGCGGGCTGGTCAGCAGGCGTGAAGTGGTGGAAATAAGACCCTCGTTAGCCGCTTCTGACCATGAGCCAACGCTCAACGATGAGCAGGCGCACGCCGTTAAATCCATCTTGAATAAAGCAGACCGCTTTCAGCCCTGGTTATTGTTTGGCGTGACCGGCTCGGGCAAAACGGAAGTCTATATCCGCCTGTTACAAGCGGTGCTGGCTGAGCCGATGTCTCAGGTACTGATTATGGTGCCGGAGATCAACCTCACGCCGCAACTGGAAGGTCGTTTCCGCAGTCGTTTAAGCCAGTTTTCACTAGTGACTTTACACAGCCATCTTAGTGAGAGTGAGCGCTTGCAGCATTGGCAGGCCGCGCAGTCTGGTGAAGCGCGCATTGTGATCGGCACCCGGTTGAGTGTATTTACACCCATGCCGCATCTCAAGCTGATGATTCTCGATGAAGAGCATGACAGCTCATACAAGCAACAGGATGGCATGCGTTACCATGCCCGCGATGTCGCTTTGGTACGCGCCAAGCAATGCCAGATTCCGGTGGTGCTGGGTAGTGCCACGCCTTCGCTGGAAAGCTGGTACAACGCGTTGGGGCAGACAGGTAGCGTTGCGACTGGCCAGAAAAAGCCAACTTATCGCCTGCTGACATTGAAAAATCGTGCTGCGGCTCAGGCGCAATTGCCGCGCATATTTTGTGTGGATACCACACACTCGCCACCAGAAGCCGGGTTGACGCCACAATTGAAACAGGCGATTACTAAGCGTCTGGAAAGGGGTGAACAAAGTTTACTGTTCATTAACCGCCGTGGTTATGCGCCGGTATTGCATTGCTCGGCCTGCCAGTGGCTGGCAGACTGCCGCCGCTGTTCTGCCAAAGTGGTGCTGCACCTGCGGCAACGGCTATTAAAGTGCCACCATTGTGGGGATGAGCAACCTGTTCCCCTGCAATGCCCGAGTTGCGGCAATGCCGATTTGCGCCCTGTCGGCCAGGCAACGCAACGGGTGGAAGAAACCTTGCAACAGTTGTTTCCGCAAGCACGTGTCGCCCGGGTGGATAGAGATACCATCCAGGGCAAGGATGCGCTCACCGAGCTGCTGTCCGCCGTACATGCCGGAAAAGTAGATATTCTGATAGGCACGCAAATGCTGGCCAAAGGTCATGACTTTGCCAATCTGACGCTGGTCGGGGTGCTCGATACTGACAGCGCGCTGTATAGCCCGGATTATCGCGCCAGCGAACGCCTGTTTGCCCAGCTGATGCAGGTGGCGGGACGCGCAGGCCGTGGTGATAAGCCAGGTGAGGTGTTGATACAAACTGCTTTTCCGCAGCACCCCTTATTTGCCGCTTTGCAACAGCAAAACTATGCCGAATTTGCCAACACCCTGTTGCAGGAACGCATTACGCTACAGTTCCCGCCTGCCACTTATATCGCCGTCATGAAAGCGGAAGCGGCTGACTATGCGCTGGTGGAGCAGTTTTTAAGCGATTTAACGCAATCTGCCCGTGAATTCGTCACACAAAACGCCGAGACTTTCCCTGAGAAACCGATGATTTATGACCCGGTGCGCCCCGGCATTGCCAGGCTAAATCGCATGGAGCGCGGGTATGTGATGTTGCAATGCGGACAACGTGGCGCATTACAGCAACTTTTGCAGGCGGCGGTCGCCTGGGCAAGACAGCATCCATTGCAGGCGAAGATACGCTGGGTAGTCGATGTGGATGCGCTTGAGTACTGATTTTGCAAGGTTTTTACAACAATTAAAGCATTTTAGCGGTAAAGATTGTAAAAATTTGTAGTCAGCAGGAGAACTTTATATAGCAATTTTTTTAGTGCGATATCATGTGAGCTTAAATTATGGGTGCTATAAGGAATAATCTTGAAAAAACAAATAACCCGTTGGAGCGTGCTGAATTTGTTGCTGCTAGGTTACACGGTCCAAGCGTTTGCTGGCGGTGTGCAATTGCCAGACGTACAAAACATTCAACAAAATTTACCTAGACCTGTCTTTCCTCAACCTGCCCCGATTATTCAGGTACCTGAAGAAACACCTGTGCCGGAGAAAAAACAGAAAAAATCCAGCCTCAAGATCGTTGTGAAAGAGTTTAAATTTTCCGGCAACAAGCAATTTTCAAATGAAGAGTTGGCAGCCCAGGTTGAGCATTTAACCGGTCACGAAATTGGGATGAAAGAGCTCAACGAGGCTGTTGGTACTATTCGTAATTATTACCGCCAGCGGGGTTATATGCTTACGCAAGTTTACCTGCCTACGCAAGACTTGCAGAAATCCACAGATAGTGAAGCTATCGTTGAGCTTTCAATTCTTGAAGGCACGTTAGGTGAAGTGAAAGCAGAAACAGGCAAAGGCCTTGATCAGGAGTATTTCCAGTCACTTTCTGAATATGGTCTGAAAAAAGGCGACGTACTGAATGAGCGCAATCTTGTGCGTAACCTGATGGTGATGAATGGTTTGCCAGGTATTCAAGTCACCTCTCAGCTAAACCCGGGTGAGGCAGTCGGTAGTTCTGACGTCGCAGTTTCGGTCGAACCGCGTGTTTCATACAGCGGCTTCGTAAGTGCTAATAACTATGGAAACCGCTTTACTAATCGCGAAACTTTGGGCTTTGGTCTGGCTTTGAATAACCTGAGAGGTCGCGGTGATCAGTTAGCTATGATAGGTAAAGTTTCTAATGATGAAGGCCAGCGCTCTCTTAGTAGCCTGTACTTCACTCCGGTAGGTGATGCCGGGACAATATTGAACGTCGCTTACAGCTATGTTGATTACAAGCTAGGTAAAGAGTTTAAGAGCTTCGACGCTTCTGGTGATGCGCATTATTTCTACGGCTCTTTGGAACACCCATTGTTGCGCGAAACCAAAAAAGGCATCGCATTCAAGGTTGGAAGTAATTACAAAATTTTGGATGATGAAGTTTTTTCAGGAGCAATTAACAATCGCCGTGATATTGCCAGCCTGGAATTGGGACTGGTCGGTGACTGGATCGATGAAAGCGGTAGTGTGGCTTATCAATGGGCAGCTATTCTTACTCAAGGGAACGTATCATTTAAAGATGATGTAGCGAAAAGCGTGGATAGAAACCAGTTGGATACTCAAGGAAGCTTCATGAAGTGGAACTGGACATCTAGCCGTACGCAAGTGTTCGAAAATGGTATTAACTGGATTGTGCGGGCCGACTACCAGGGCACAGACAGTAACTTGGATATTGCGGAAAGATTCGGCATTGGTGCCATTAACCGCTGGAGACAGTTTTCTGAAATTCCTAGCCAGGCCGACCAGGGCTGGATGGTAGGTACAGATATTCGCAGAACATTCGTATCAACGGCCGCAGACGTCACGCCTTATATTCAATCAGTCACGCCATTTGCTTTCTATGATGCAGGACGCGGTAAGTTAAACCATGATCCGTCAGGCAGTGATAACCATGTCAGGTCAAATCATATGGGTGTTGGCACTGATATTCAATTCCCGAGCCAGTGGATTTTAACGACTACCTACTCACAGCAAAAACGTGATCTGGACGGCTCTGCAAGCGATACGGAATATCAATTGTGGGCGCAGCTACGTAAAAACTTTTAGATCTTTGCAACACAGATGTACAGGTTTACAAAAAAGCACTACATTAAGAAATAACAAGTAGCCATTAGTCATACTGGGCTACATACAAAAAAAACTTCCTGAAGCAAACTATTGACTATCAGGAATCAAGAGAAGTTATGGAAGACTACTGGTCCTGGAGGATCAGTAGACCCCTTAGAGGAGAATGTCATGAAAGCAGCATCCCTAAATCACGTTTATCGTTTGATCTGGAGCAAGGTCCAGCAAACATGGGTTGCCGTCGCCGAAGGTACGCGCACCAGTGGTAAGTCTTCATTGAACGGCCAGGTGAAAGATTCAAACGAGTCTGGCAGCCGTTTGATCCGCGGTATGTCGTTCACGGCAGGCACAAAATGGCGTTTTGTAATTGCCAGCGCTTTTATGGCAGCGGTAACCCCGCTGACTTCTTTTGCTGATTTTAATGTAATTAAAGAAGTAGTGGTCGGCGATTTAACTCCTAAAGAAATTACCCCCACACATATGCAGTATACCCACACTGCAAATATCAATATTATCAATTTTGATAAGTTAGGGGTGCCAAAAGGTTACCAGCTTGATGTCGTTATGCCTGACACCGCTAGAACCTTATATAGGGTGGTTGGTAATAGTGCTTCCGAATTTTTAGGCACATTAAACTCCAATGGCAGCCTTTTTTTAATCAACCAGAATGGTATTTTGTTTGGTAATGGCGCCCAAGTGAACGTAGGTAATATTGTAGCTTCTACAATGGATATTAAAAACGATGATTTCGTGAAAGGTAATTATCGTTTTGTAGCAGGTGATATTCTCGGTAAAGTCATTGTTGAGAAAGGTGCTGTAATTAACGCTAAAAACGAAGGCTATATCGTGTTATTGGCTAATACTGTCAACAATGCTGGCAAATTAGTAGCAAACAATGGCAGTGTGGTATTAGGTTCTGCGCAAGAAGCAACGCTGGATTTCTTTGGTAATGGCTTGGTAAAAGCCAAACTGTCAGGTGATGCTCTTGAAGCCGCAGTTAAAAACAGCGGTACGATTCAAGCCAATGGTGGTTTCGTTCAGTTAGCCGCTAATGCCCGTTCTTCAGCCATCAATGTGTCTGGAATTATCGAAGCTAATCAGCTAGTTGAACGTAATGGTGTGATTCGCCTGGAGGGTGGCGATAATTCCAAGGTAGAGGTTTCCGGCAAATTGCTTGCCAAAGGCGAGAATACCACTGGCGGTACGATCGAAGTCACCGGTGAACAAGTGGCTTTGATGAATGGTGCCTTGCTTGATGCTTCCGGCGATAAGGGCGGAGGTAAAGTACTGGTAGGCGGTGATTACCAGGGCGGCAATGCTGCTGTGTACAACGCCAGAACTACCTACATTGCGACTGGTGCGACGATCAAAGCGGACGCGATTAAAGAAGGTAATGGCGGCAAGGTGATTGTATGGGCAAACCATGCTACCCGTTTCTATGGATCGATTTCAGCGCAAGGTGGCCTGCTGGGTGGTAATGGCGGCTTTACCGAAGTTTCCGGTAAAAATTACCTGGATTTCGGAGGGCGGGTGAATCTTTCAGCTGTGAATGGAGACCGGGGTACTTTATTACTTGATCCTGAAAATATCACGCTGAACAATGGTCCTGCTTCCAACACATCAGGGTTTAATCCTGGCGTGGACAACCAGGAAGCATACAATGACAATTTCGGACTAAACAGTGTATTTAATGTGGCAGCAGGCGGTAGTTTCACTGGCGTAGGTAACAATGCCAATATCGTGCTGCAGGCCAATAAAGACATCAATGTCAATTCAGAATTTAATATTAAAACGGCCACAGGCAACACCGATGTGAGTTTAACGCTGCTGGCCAAAAACGATATTAACCTGAATGCCAATATTATTGCTGATGGTAATGGATTCGTCGCCATCACAGCAGACTCTGATGGCAATAACACCGGCAACCTGAATTTGAAAGCCGATATCGTGACTGATAAAGGCGTGGTATCACTCGCGGGTGCCAATATAATCCAAACCAGTGGCAGTGATATCACTACCAATGGCGGCATGGTTATGATCGGTTCCAACGGTGATGTCAATCTGGGTGACATGAAAATTAATACCTATGACCAGAGTGCCGGTTCCACCCGTACCACCGGTGGCAATGTACTGCTGTTGGGTAAAAATATCGCTATGTCAGGTGAAATCAATACGGCAAATCCTGCTGCCAGCGGCGTCACATACACCGGCGGCCAGGGTGGCAATGTTGCTGTGATCGCATTCAACGATATAAACCTGGGCGACACTAAAATCAATGTGGCAGGTGAATCTACCACTGCCACAACCATACCAGTCAATGGCTCTAACATGGCCATTTCAGGCAATATCATCATCGGTGCCAGCAACAACGTCACCATGAATAACGGTAGCCTGAATACCAACGGCATGGGGCAGACCGGCGCAGGCACAGATTTGAATTTCACCGGTAACGTCGTCGTGGCCGCCAATGGCAATGCCAACCTGGGTACCACACAAATCGATACTTCCGGTTCGACACCTTCTAACAGTAACGGTATCAACGGTGGTGCAGCCTTGTTGACAGGCCAGAATGTGACCGTTGGTAATATCAATACCAACGGGTCTGCGCCAACCAGTGCCAACGGTACCGGTGGCGCTGGCGGCCAGGTCGTCGCCATCGCTAACAAGGGAAGCGTCACAGTCGGTGATATCACTGCTGGCGGTGCCGTTTCAAATGGTACAGGTGCCGCAGGTAACGGTGGCAACGTGAATCTGACTTCTGTAGGCGGAACAGTCACCCTGCAATCTATAGATACCCGTGGTGGTACAGCTGGCGGGTCAGGCACATCCGGTAATGGCGGCACTGTTGATATCAACGGCAACGCCCTGGTCGCAACAAATGCAACAATAGACAGCCGCGGCGTGACCGGTGGAAATGTGAACTTTAACGGTACAGTTGATTCAGTAGCTGCAGGCAATCGTGCACTGACAGTCAATACCAATGGCACCACCAACTTCAAACAGTCGGTAGGCGCAACAAAAGAACTGGCGAGCTTGACGACAGATGTTGGCGGCACTACAGAGCTATTTGGTGCGACTGTCAGAACAACTGGCAACCAGACTTACAATGACAGGGTTAACTTGCATACTGCAACGACGTTTGAGACCACTGCTGGTGGCAACGTGGCTTTGAATGATGTGATAAACGCGGCTGGTAATGCAGTGATTGTTAAAACCGGGACTGGTGACTTTACTGCTAATAATGCTTCGAACCAGTTTGCTTCAATCCAGGTCATCAATGGTCGTAATGTGAGTGTGCGTGATGTCGATGATATCACCGTCGAATCTGCAAATCTGACAGGCGATTTACTTGTTCGTGCTGGTCAAGATGTCACTTTAAATGGCAACATTGTCACCACCAGTGGCACTAACACAGCCGTACAGCTGGTAGCAGAGCGTAATTTCAACAATACTGGCAACGGCTCGATTTCAACTGGTGCAGGCGGCAGATGGCTGGTGTATTCAACCAGTCCGCTTGCTGACACTCGGGGTGCTGCACTTGTAGCAGACTATGATTTCAAACAGTACAACGCCAGTTTTGGTGACACCATTCTTGGTGCTAACGATGGTTTCGTTTACAAAGTCGCACCTGTTGTGAATGTTGTATTAACTGGAACCAGCACCAAACCATTCGATGGCAATAATACGGTGACTGATTTATCCGGATTAAATACTAACCTGTCAGGCTTCTTCAACAATGATCAGGCAGGTGCCGCAACACCTATCACCGGGGCAACTTTTGATACCGCAGCTGTGGGCACCAACAAACCAATTACCGGAAGCTACGACCTGAATGCGCCTGGTGTTATCCAGACTTCAGATGGTAAAGCTGTGTATGGCTATCAGTTTGTTGAAACGTCTACCGCTACGGGTAGCATTACTAATACCGCAACACCACCCACAACACCACCGACAACACTGGGATTCGCATCTCCCAGAGATGACGCTGGTCTGGGTGGGCTGATCCCGAATAACCCGGCATTGAACACGATGTTTATCGTTTCCCTGAATCCTGCTGCGGGTGATGAAGAAGATCTTGATGCAGTGGCATGTCCAACCAATGAAGATAGCTTAGGCAGTACACCTATCCTTAACTCAGGCGTGAAATTGCCGGATGGCGTAAGTTCGAATTGTATCTAATTCAATAAAGTTAACTTAGCGTAGTCAGTAAAAGCCGGGTGTTTACCCGGCTTTTACTTTTGTGCCCGACAACATTTTGTTTGGGCATTTAGCCAACCACGTAAAATACAAGTAAAATAATGGCTATTCGCGGCTGTAGTTCAATGGTAGAACGCCAGCTTCCCAAGCTTGATACGCGGGTTCGATTCCCGTCAGCCGCTCCAAAGGAATTTTCATGGCTATCACTCCCCCAACCGTTCTTACATTTGCAGCAACAGACCCCAGC
>DATHWT010000231.1:0-9241 GCA_035460345.1 Methylophilus sp.
GCTTCATCCTTGAACCTGGCATTCTCGGTCACTTCCAGCGTCAGCAGATGCGGTGGTACCCGTTCCTGGCGTAGCACCCGCTGTACAGTTTCGACCAGGTTGCCGCGTAAAAACTGTATTGGCGATACATTTACCGCGATAGGCACCAGGTAACCCCATTCGGTCTGCATGGATTTGATTTTCTGGCAGGCGGTTTGCAGTACCCATTCGCCTATGGCAAAAATATGCCCGGTCTCTTCAGCGACCGGGATGAATTCGTCTGGCGGAATCAGGCCTTTTTCCGGATGCTGCCAGCGGATCAGCGCTTCCAGCGCGCTGATATTGCCGTGTTGCATATTCATTTGCGGCTGGTAGTACAGCATCAGCTCTTGCCGCTGCAAGGCATGCCCGAGTCCATATTCAATTTCATTACGCTCACCCAGTTGCTGTGCGAGTGTGCCGCTGAACATCTGCACTTTGTTTTTACCGGCATTTTTGGCGCTGTAGAGCGCCGAGTCGGCGCAGCTTAGCAGGGCATCGATCTCTTTGGCATGGTCAGGGTAAATACTCACGCCCACGCTGCAGGTCATGTTAAATACATAATCACCAATTTCAATCGGCAGCGAGATCGCTTCCATCACGCGTGCCAGCAAGGGCTCTGCATCTTCGCCTGCGCGCAAGCCGGGGTAGAGCATCACGAATTCATCACCACCGAAACGTACAATGGCGTCGCTAGGGCGGGTGCTCTGGATCAGGCGTTGGGCGACATTTTCCAGCATTTTATCGCCTGCTCTATGGCCCAGCGTGTCGTTAATCAGCTTGAAATGGTCAAGGTCAATAAACGCAATCGCGATCTTGCGCTGCATTTTGTCGGCTTCGGCAATCAGGCTGGCCAGTTTGCCGCTAAAGGCATGGCGGTTGAGCAAACCGGTCAGTTTGTCGGTAACGGCCAGCTGGTGGATCTGCTGTTCATGATTGCGGCGGTTGGTGATGTCTTCCACCGTGCCTTCGTAATACAGGATATGGCCCAGGGTGTCGTATACCGCATGGGCATTCTCGGATATCCAGATGGTTTCGCCGTTAAGTTGATACACCTCGGATTCAAAATTCTGCACGCGGCCATAAGTGCTGATGGCTTCAGTAAATTCGCCGCGACGGCTTTCGGCGACGTAGAGCTGGGTACTGATGTTGTTGAGGTCGCTGATCAGTTCATCTGCGGAGGCATAGCCGTATAAATCGGCCAAGGCCTGGTTGGCATTCAGGTAGGTGCCGGATTCGGTGGTCTGGAACATGCCCAGGGTTGAATTATCAAACATGGAGCGGTATTTTTGCTCGGTGCTGAACAGTGCCTGTTCAATCCGCTTGCGGTCGCTGATGTCCTGGATAATGCCTTCCAGGGCCACTGGCTGGCCATCATCATCGAATACACCACTGCCGCGTTCGGCTACCCAGACAATATCGCCATTGGCACGCACAATGCGGTATTCCAGCTGGAAACGCTCACCTTTTGCCAGCGCTTCGGAAATGATGGCGCGGGCTTTTTCCCTGTCATCCGGGTGGGTCAGGCGCTCATACGAGATATCTTTATTAAGCAGCAACTCGGGCGGCGTATAACCGGTCAGCGACTGGCAGCCTTTGCTGACATAAATCATGGTCCAGCTGTCGTCATACAGGCAGCGGTAGATCATACCGTCCAGATTATCCAGCAAGGTATCCATCAGTCGTTGCTGTTGCGCGGTCAGTAATGAATCCATGATGTCGTTTTGCATGATGCCGAGTATGGTTTGGCTGTTCATCAGACCAATGCCTGTTCTTCCTGCCTGAGTGTGCGCACGGTGATGACCTTGTTCCACATACTTTGTGCCGTGACCAGTGTCAGCATGCTGTGCTGCGCAATATTGGCAATGGCGATGCCCGGGTTATGGCTGACGCCCCTGAACAATGCCGTCATCGGCTGGATCTGGCCGGGTGTCAGGTAAGGGATTTCACCCAGTGCCGAGACAAACACGCCAAATTTGAGTGAGGTGGTTTTATCTTCAATCACAATGATCTGCCGGTAATCGGTGGAATAGTGTTCGTGACCCAGCATGCGCGCCAGGTCAATAATCGGGATCACCTCATTCTGGTAGGCATGCATACCTGCAATAAACGGTGCCGGTTCTGGCAGGGTGCGTAACTGCACCTCGTCAATTGCTTCACGCACATACTGCGTTTCAATGCCCATCCAGGTGTCGGCGACGTAGAAGGTCGCATATTCCTGGGTATCCTTGCCGTATTGCAGGAACAGGTTGGGGTTGAATTTGTTATGGATGACCTGGGCTTCTGCGCGGATACGCTGGTTAATCTCATCCACTTTGCCCAGCGGGGTAAAGATCAGGGCAACCACCTTGTTGCGGTAGCTGTCTTGCGCGCCTTTGTATTCACGGTAGCCGTAAGAGGCATGTGCGCCTACGGCATAATAGGTGTTTTGGTAAACGGCAATATCAAACAGCTGTTCGCCTCCATTCAATTTGCTGATGGCCGGGATCAGTTCGAAACTCTCACCAATGGCGATTTCCTCGTGGGTGCTCGAAATCACGCTGAGCTGGTCGTTCAGAAACACGGTAAAGCTGCCCGCGACCGGTTCATCATCACCATCATGCGGCACCACATCGTGCAGCATGGCCTGGAATTGCGGCGTGCTATCAAACACAATCGCGATGCCGCCCACGATACTGTTGCTCTCCAGGTGGCGGATAGGCGCGGCATAGATATAGGTACACTGGTCACCATACAGCGGTGTTTTCTCAAACGGTGACACCACATAATCCTGGGTCGACAGGCAACTGCGTGTACGGCCCACCCATTCATCCTGCAACTGGGTGCCGATTAGATGTTCATAGCGGTTATTGGACACCGCCATCACTTCGCCCTGGCGGTCAAATACGATCAGGTTGTCATACACCGTATACAGGCCATTGATATAGCGCAATACTTCGCTGATCTTGCGCTTGTCCTCTTTACTCACCTGGCTCTGTGCCAGCAGCTCCCTGAAACTGTGAGTAAGCGCCCACCAGCGGACATCATTGGCACGTTCATACAAGTTGCGGTCCAGGATATCCACTGCCATCTGCGCGCAAAAACTGGAGTTTTCCAGCATCACCGACACCACGGTCTGGTAAAGCTCGGACACCATCTGCTCAATGATCTGCTGCGTTTTATGTCCGGTATTGCTGATCTCGCACAGCAGGGTCTTGGAGAAGTTCTTTTGCTGGGTGTCCACATAATTGCTTTGCCAGATATTGCCGTTCCATACCGACTGGTTCAGCTTGCTCTGGATACTGGCGGCCTGTTTGGGGATATTCAGCAGGGCATCCGAGAAGATCATCGGGCTGCGCATCACCTTGCGCAGGGTTTCGCTATCCACATGGGCCACCATCGCGTGCATGGTGTGATGGAATGCATACTCGAGCGGGATCATGGTCTGGCCAAGCCAGCCTGGTCCCAGGTAACCTTGATAGCCTTCCGATTGCTTGGTGACACACAGGTATTCCCGGCCGGCAAAACGGCAGATAAACCAGTCATGGTCAGGTGCTGCGCACAGGGTAGCGCCTAGCGGAATCTGGTAGACATCGCTGGAGGCAATCACATTGTGCTTCTCGTCGAGCATCACGCCTACGGTCCAGTCGTTTTCAGCAATCAGGTTGTGGAAGATCGTGTCCAGCTCATTCACAAATTTGAAGCAGAGGCATAACACGCCCAATGGTTTACGGCCATCCTGGCTGCGTACTTCGTGGGCGTAGACCAGCGACTTATAAGTGCGGCCATTGACTTCGGTTTCGTAAAAGCGCTCTATATAAGGCTCTGAAGATTGTTGGGCCAGCGCCACGATAGGGTGGAAATGGTCGAGCATGGTCTGGCTGGGATCCAGTTGATGCAGCAACTGACCCTGGCTATCAAAGAGCACGATGTTTTCGTAGACGGTATATTTTTTCTGGTATTCCTCAAAGCGTGAACACAGGTCCTCGTGTTGTTGGTCTGTCATCGTTCCTTGCATGTATTGCGCCAGGTAATCGCGCACATCGTCATCGGTAGCAAAAAAGCCGATATCGGCGGTACGCTCAAACAGGTTGCGTACCAACAGGTTGATAATTTCAAATGCCTTGGATGACAATTGCGCGGCTGTTTTGCGCAAAGTCTCCTGCGACAGATGTTGAAGCACATCGTTGGAAATCGTATTAAACGCAGTGCGGGTGTGCTCCATTTCGGAGCCGGTGCCCGACAGTTGGGCCATTAACGCCAGGCTATCCCAGGCGTTTTGAAGCTGGTAAATTCTAGAGCGAAAATCATTAACTTGTTTGAAATGGCTGGTGAGATCATCAGTAAGGGGCTGCTTGTACATGAAACACTTTCAAAGAAACATCAAATATCCGATACCTTTACAGCAAGAACGGGACCTGAAATCGCCATGAAATTCTGTGAATAAGAAGTTAAAACGACCGTTTTTCTTTGCTTCAGCTCTGAAAATATGGGATTTTTCAAATATTTAGTATTCCATAAAGCCTACAATTGACCTTTATTCCGATTTTCAAATCGTGGTTGCACTTTAATGGGGCGATAACTCCCCCTATTGGTGCAGAAATATACCAATAAATGTAAAAATTCGTAGGGAAAGTTTATCTCCATATACGGGCATAAGAACTGCTTATGGAGAAGGAGGAACCCTAAATACTTGAAAGGAAAAATAAACTTCATGATTGGCAGCGCATTTGAGATTCATAACGTTTCTGGAGCCATCCGTGATGCAGTAGCACCTGTGTTTTTGCTTACTGGTATCGGCTCCATCCTGGGCGTACTGATTGGTCGACTGGGACGCTCGATTGACCGTGCACGTTTTCTGACCGATGCACCAGAAGAAAAACGTGAGCGCTTTAAGAATGAATTGAAGATTATCGTACGAAGGACCAAATGGTTGCGCCGGGCGATAGGCTTGGCGACCTTTGCCGCGCTGTGTATTTGCGTCTCGATTGCCAGCATGTTTCTGTCAGTTGAGACTGGCTTGCGACTGTCACATCTGGTGATGATTTCTTTTATTATTTCAATGGCTTCGCTGATATTGTCCTTGTTATGTTTTTTGCGGGAGATCGTTCTGGCCTCACGCGAAGTGATCGTGCCATATAAGCAAATGGAAAAGTCGAGGAAACTTTAATCTGATTAGAGTGCTGCTTAAAGTGAGGAATAGCTTAGCGATATAGCGCGCGAATAATATCGGTCTGGGTCAAGATGCCGACCAGTTTATTCTGCTGGTCCACCACCGGCACCAGTTGCAGATGGTGACTGGTCATCAGCGGGATGGTATGCATCAAATGCATATCTTGCAGAATGGTAATGACTGGCGTTGCCATGATCTGGCCGACCACTTCAGGTTTGTTGCTATGGGTAGTAGGTGACCAGCGAATCAGCTTTTTAAGCGCCGGCGCTACCTGGTTGAATCTTTCCGGTTTGGCATGTCGCATGAAGTCAGCCACGCTCAGCAGGCCTATCACCAGGCTGGCTTTGTTCACCACCGGAATTGCCGGTTCAGATTGTTGCAACAGCGTTTGCCAGGCATCTTCCAGCATATCGCCGAATTGCAAGGTATCCGCCACCGGGCGCATCACATGCCTGCACTCGATTTCCTCCAGTTTGCGGTGATAGGCGATCAGCTCTGTCTGTTGCAGCAATGCCTGCAAACTATCCGGGCTGATATCCAGCACTTCATGAAATTGCCCCAGTGCCGCCTGCAAGTCTTCCTGGCGGAACCCGAACTGGTAATTCATATGCTCGGGTGAAGTCGGTTTGCTGTCAATTTGCACCGCCGGGTAACGGTAACCGGTCAGGGTATGGTACAGCCAGGCCGACAACACCAGTAACACACCGTTTGCCAGTACCGGCCACCAGATAAAGGTATACCCCAGGTTGTAAATCGTTTCGCCACCCAGCACTGCCGTCAACGCCACTGCACCACTGGGCGGATGCAGGCAGCGCAAGGCAAACATCAGTGCAATCGCCGATAGCATGGCGAATGCGGCTGCATAAGCGATGTGGCCTGGCAGCAAATGTGCAAAGAAAACACCACAGAGTGCGGCGACCGTGTTGCCAGCTAATATCGCCCAAGGCTGCGCTAGTGGGCTGGAAGGCAGGCAGAACAGAATCACCGCTGAAGCACCCATGGGCGCAATCAGGAAAAGCGCGCTGAGCCAGTCACCAGGGATAGCAGCGCGTGCCACCAGGCCGGTCACTAAAATGCCTAATCCGGCACCGAAAGCAGCACGGGCATGGTCACGCAGGGAGCCAGTCACAGGACGTGGCCAGTAAGGTTTCAAAAAAGCGGGAATAGCAGGCATAAGCGAATACAAACTGCGAGGCACAATGAAAGTCGAAGTGTATCACGCACGGCCTGTGACAGCCGCGCGAGGTAGTGTTGCAAATCTAAACCGTGATACATCACGATACAAATTCCAGGAAACTTCGCAGTTATTTTTTTGCTCTTATGCACAGAAAGTGTTTTTTTATTGATTTATCCAAACACTCAATTAAGCAAAAAGTAAGTCTGAAAGGAATCAAATTTATGCAGGCATTTATGCAATCAAAACTCACTCATTGGGTCAGCGTGCCGTTGGCAATTGCCGCACTGTTTGGCGCTGGCTACTGGGTCAAAGGCAATACCCTGGTGAATAATGCGCAGGCCACTGCACAAGTAACTTCTAAAACTATCTCTAGCCCTAGCGCTTACATCACCCTCCCAAATTTTGCCAGTATTGCCGCCAGTCAGGGCGCGGCAGTGGTCAATATCAGTGTCACCGGCACCGTGAAAACCACTGGTATTCCGGGCATGGATCCGAATGACCCCAGGTACGAGTTCTTCCGCCGCTTTCAACCTGAACAGCCACAAACCGAAATGCCTATGAGCGGCATGGGCTCCGGATTTATCGTCAAACCGGATGGCGTGATCCTGACCAATGCCCATGTGGTCGATAAGGCCGATGAAGTGATCGTCAGGCTGACCGATAAACGTGAGTTCAAAGCAAAGGTGATCGGTGTCGATAAACTGACCGACGTCGCCGTGTTGAAAATTGATGGCAAAGACTTGCCCACCGTCAAAATCGGCAGCACTAAAAACAGCAATGTCGGCGACTGGGTAGTGGCCATCGGTTCACCGTTCGGCTTCGATAACACGGTGACAGCTGGCATTATCTCGGCCAAATCACGCGCGCTGCCTGATGAAGGCTACGTACCATTCTTGCAGACTGATGTGGCGATCAACCCCGGCAACTCGGGCGGCCCATTGTTTAATTTGAATGGCGAAGTGGTCGGCATCAACTCGCAGATCTACAGCCGCAGCGGTGGTTACCAGGGCTTGTCGTTTGCCATTCCTATCGATGTTGCCATGAGCATAGAGCAGCAGTTGCTGGATAAAGGCAAAGTCAGCCGTGGCCGCCTCGGTGTCGGTGTGCAGTCTATCAACCAGGACCTGGCAAGTTCATTTGGCCTGAAAACCAATAGCGGTGCACTGGTCAGCAATGTCGAGAAGAATGGCCCGGCCGATAAAGCAGGCCTTGAACCAGGCGATGTGATCCTGAAATTCAATAACCAGGTGATAGACCGTTCCAGCGATTTGCCGCCCATGGTCGCTAACCTGGCACCAGGCAGTACCGTCAAGATGGAAGTCTGGCGTAAAAAGTCACTGAAGACCTTGAGCGTGCGCGTGGATGAAATGCAGACCGCGAAGCTGGCGCCAGCGATAGCGCCAGATAATAAACAGGCCAAGCTGGGCGTGAGTGTGCGCCCGCTCACTTCACAGGAGCAGGCACAGACCCAGATCAAGCAAGGCCTGCTGGTCGAAGAAGTGATTAAGGGCCCGGCTGCGAATGCCGGTATCCAGCCCGGGGATGTGATTCTGGCGGTGAATGGTGACCAGGTCTCCAGCCTCACGCAGTTGCACGACAAGCTATCCCCCAACACTAAAAACATAGCCCTGCTGGTGATGCGCGGTGACAACAAGATTTATGTGCCGATTAAAATCAGTTGATTGAGGTTGGTTTTAATCTCCTCCCTTTGCCCCGCGATTGCGGGGCTTTTTACGCAAGTTGCCAGCTCCCCTTTCTGACACGCCGATATTTACTCGGGTAGAATACCGCTATGCAAACATTCCAGATTGAATCCACGAAAAACGATGCCTTGCAAGCGGCCTTATTGCAGCGTATCAACCAGAAAACCAAACCACTGGGAGCGTTGGGCAGGCTGGAAGCGCTGGCATTGCAACTAGGCCTGATCCAGAAATCCGAACAGCCCACTTTGCAGCGCCAAACCATGCTTGTGTTTGCCGGTGACCATGGCATTGTCACCGAAGGCGTCAGCCCTTATCCGCAGGCGGTCACAGCGCAGATGGTGCTGAATTTCCTGAATGGCGGCGCTGCCATTAATGTGTTTGCGCGCCAGCATGCTTTCCAGTTGCATGTCATCGATAGTGGCGTCAATGCCATATTCGAGCCGCACCCCCTGCTGATTGATGCCAAACTGGGCATGGGTACCCTGAGTTTTCTGCATCACCCGGCAATGACGACTGAAGAATGTACACAAGCGATTACGCGCGGTGCCGACATTGCCCGCGATGCGATTGCGCAAGGCAGTAACGTCCTGGCACTTGGCGAGATGGGCATAGGTAATACTTCCAGTGCCAGTTGCCTGATGAGCGTGTTATGCGGCTTGCCCTTGCATCAGTGTGTAGGACGTGGCACCGGCCTCAGCGATAAGGGGCTGGATCATAAATTAGCCGTGCTCACGACAGCGTTACAAACCCATCATGTCGATGCCAAAAATCCATTGCAGGCACTTGCCGTGTTTGGTGGCTTTGAAGTCGCCATGATGGTAGGCGCGTTGCTGGCTGGTGCGGAAGCCAGGACTACCTTGCTGATTGATGGCTTTATTGCCACATCTGCGTTGTTAGTCGCAGCAAAACTGTATCCGCAAGTTCTGGATTATTGCGTGTTTGCACACTGTTCTGATGAAAGCGGCCACAGCAAAATGCTGGAACACTTGAAAGTGCAGCCGTTGCTGCATCTGTCATTGCGCCTGGGCGAAGGCACCGGCGCCGTGCTGGCCTATCCATTGCTGCAATCGGCGGTGGCTTTCCTGAATGAAATGGCCAGCTTTGAAAGTGCTGGTGTCAGCGGGAAAAACGCGTGAATCTGCAATGGCGATATTTTCTGCTTGCGGTTGGCTTTTTTACCCGCCTGCCCGT